>JAENWE010000053.1 GCA_016650185.1 Vicinamibacteria bacterium
CCTTCCATCTGCGGTGGGCCCAGCGGTTGATCGAGGACAGGAACGACGGGCGCGAGGAATTCAGATTCGACTCAAAGACGCCAACGCTGCTTCCCGCCGTCGTCCTCCGTAGGGCCCTTCTGGCCCAAGGCGTTCGGTCCGAGCAGGCCCTGCGATTCTCGTCCAGGATTCCCTCGCTCGTCGTTCTCGCCGCCCTTCTTCTTCTGGTCGGCCGGCTTGCGCGAACCGAGGATCCGGCCACCTGGTGGATCGGCCTGCTTCTCGCCGCCCTCGACCCGAACCTCGCCGCCCACGCCTCGATCGCCACCACAGACCTCCCCTATGCGGCGGTGGTGCTCGCCCTGGCGGGCGCTATTTCCCTTCCCGACCGCTTGCCTGGAAGGCCTTGGCTCATGGGCACGATCATCGGGGTGGCCTTCGCAGTGAAGTACACCGCCCTCCTGCTTTTGCCCGTCGCAGGCCTCTTCCTACTCGTACGGAGGGGGGCCTCGCTGCGCCTCCGACTGGGCCATCTCGGTGCGGCAATGGTTTCCGCAGGTCTCACCGTCAGCGTTCTCTATTTGGGGGTGGGTGTCTTTCAGCGCCTCGGCGACATTCCCTTCCAGACTCCCATCCTCAGGTCGATCGCCGCCGCTCTGCCCTCCCTGCCTCTACCGATTCCGCGCGCGGTGGTCACCGGCATTGACGTCTCCATGGCGCACAACGACCCCGCCCACTGGGCCAGCTACATTTTTGGAGAGGAACACCGTGGAGGGGTCTGGTATTACTTCGTCGCGAACTGGTTCATGAAGACGCCGGTGGCGCTCATTCCCGTCATCCTGCTCGGGATCTGGCGTCTGCGTCGGAAGTGGAGTGATTCTCCGGTCCTGGCCATGGGCGCTCTCTTTCTCATTCATCTTGGATATTTTTCACTTTTCTTCTCCACCCAGATCGGCCTGCGATTCGCCCTGCCGTGCGTGGCCCTCGGATGCGCGCTCTCGGCCCGCGGTCTGCGGAACCTCAAGGTTGGATGGTTCATCGCCGCTGCCGCGCTTTCCCTCGCTGAGCGAGCGCCCTATTGGGGCGACCCCATCGCGTTCACCAATCTCTCAGTTTGGCCCAAGAGCCGGGCCTACTGGTACACCGCCGACTCAAACCTTGACTACGGACAAAATCGGAGTCGCCTGGCTCGCTACGGAAAGGAAACCGGCCTGGCCTTGGTAATGGGTCAGGCCACAATCACCCCGGGCCTTTACGTGATCGGGGCCAACGAACTCGTCATCTTCGACTCTCGCCGCTCGCACCGCTGGCTGGTCGACAACAACGTTCCCGCCGTCAACGTTGGGTTCACGCATTTCGCTTTCTCCATCACCGGCGAGCGGTTCGACGACTATCTGAACGCCTCCCGGATGGCTCCCGCACTCTTGGCTGGCGACGACGCGTGTGCGGGGGCTCTCCCTCATTTTCCCCCGGGGACCCAGATTCCCTTCGAGCAGACGGTCAACCCATTGGACGGACGACTTTGGCTGGTCTGCTCAACGTCGCGCAAGGGCGCCGATATCGGCTTCATGGTGACGGCGGGAAGGGTGTGGTTCGGTCGGATCACGGGAGATGGGATCTGCGAGGCGGACCTGCTTCAGCAAGGGCAGCAGGCCTGGTTTCGGATCCCTCGCGGAGTCGACGCGCGCTTGTGCCTGCAGGAGATCCCCCTGCGGCGCTCGCACCTGCAGTACCAGACTCTCGGATACCTCACCATTCGCGGGCAGGGCGCAGATGTGGACCTTCGCCCCGTCCCCGCCGACGCATTCCGATTGAATGCCTCCGATTCCGTCGACCGCAAGTAGGCTCCCGTTCCATGAATGCCCCCGCCCTCAGATTCAGGTCTACTCTGGTCGCCCTCGGCGCCTCGTTGAGCGTTTGCCTCTCCTCTCCCGCGAGCGCTCAGACCGCGACGCCCTCCGAAGCCTGGAAGCGCCATGTCGAGAACACCTTCGCGTTCGTCCTCAACCCCTTGGGGATTCAGGATGCGTTCGATATCTCCTGGACAAGGTCGCTCAGCGATCGCGACGATCTCCTTCATAAGGACGCGCACCTGGCGGCCGGAGTGTCCAGCAAGCTATCGCCAGCCTTCGAACGAATCGGCGGCTGGCTCGAATACTCACCCCTGTCGGTGATCGATTTGCGCGTGGGAGTGGAGCCTGTCTACTACTTCGGCACTTACAAGGTGTTCCTTCCCTTCGATAGGGCCGCGGCCCGATTCGACGATGACGTGATCGAGTCCAGGGTGGATGAAGCCGCCTCAGGGTTCGCGGGCCGCCTCTATCTCTCGCCCACCCTCAAGGCAAAGGCCGGGCCGGTGGCAGCAAGAGTTCGCGCCGAGATAGCCTTCTGGAAGGCGCAGAAGAAAGGTGAACCCTTCTACTACGAGCCAGCTCTGGACACCCTTATCAAGGCCTCGGGTTCGAGAGTCCTGACCTTGGAGGCGCTGGCCCTGCGGGAATTTCGGCTCTCCAGCGGCACAACTCTGCGGGTCGGCCCCGTCTACGATCTGACCACGGTCAGCGACGCGCGGGTCAATCGAAAGCAGGATGTGGGGCTGCTCGCGGTGTGGTCGAAATCGGGAGCTTTCCACGCGTTCACGGATCCCACGATCGCCGCCAAGCTGATTTATTTCCTGGAGGACCCGTGGCGCCGCCACGAGGCGGCGGCCCAGATCGCCTTCATCTTCGGTCTGTGATCGGGGCCGTGTTCCTTGCCGCGGCCTAGTGTCCCGTAACAGAAGTACGGCACATAACTCGCCGCCGATGCATCCCGGATCGCTGCGTTTCGTCATTGCATATGCTGGATATGCGGCCTCCTCGGCGCCTTGCGCTCCGGGCGCCTCGACGCTCAATTGGCATACCTATTTGAGGGCCACCACACTAGAAGACGCTGACCTTCAGATACTTCTTGGGGTTCGCCTTGAGGTCGGCGAGCAGGTTCTTCATCTCCAGCGACGTGGCGTTGACGCTCTCAAGGGTCTTGTTCAGATTCGTGTAGAGCAGGTCGTCCGTCGACATCTTCCCGAGTGTTCCTTCACCACGCTGGATGCGCCCCAGCACGGAGTCCAGCGCCTTCGTGGAGTTCTCCACTGTAGTGGCGGTCCGCTCGGCGGACGCGCTGAGAGTGTCGAGGCGTTTCATGGCCCGGTCAATCTCCTCCCGCGAGGTTGCCTTGGCCACGTTGTCGGAGGCCTCCCTCATTGAGCTGGTCAGTGCCTTCAGCTCCTTCTGCTGCTCGATCGCGATCGACGACAGACGCTTCAGCAGGCTGTCCAATTCCTCGACACTGCTGTGGGTGCTCTTGATCATGGGATCAGAGAGCAGGTCTTGAACGCGGGTCAGGGTCTTCTTGGCTTCGCCCGCGATGTCGGTCGCCTGATCCTGAAGGGTCGGCGGGATCTCGCCCGCCAGCACGGCTCCATTTCGCGCCATTTCGTGACCTGACCCCGGAATAACGCGTGCCACCATGCCGCCCAGGAGGCCGGCGCTGACCAGCTCAACGTGAGAGTCGCTCGGGATGGTGTTGTATTCGCCCTCGATCTCCAGATAGACGGAGACGCCCGAGCCCGAGATCAGAAACTTCTGCACTCGGCCGATTCCCACTCCGCGCATCTGGACGGGATCGCCCTTTCGCACGCCGCTCGCGTCCTTCACCGTGCTCGATACGATGTAGCGCCCGCGGAACATGGCGGCGTCGGTAAGGGTCAGAAGCAGATAGAGGGTCACCAGGGTGCCCAGGATGACGAACAGGCCCACCCAAAGCTCTTGATGCTTCCCTCGGGCCGGCGGGGCCAACACCGCAGAGGTCTTGTCAGTCATGCTCGTACTCCAATTGATATCGCGTGCGCGGGTCCAGCGTCGTTGTCATCGTACGCGTCGTGCTCGATCAGCTTGAGGGCGGCTTCGGCCGCCGCGCGACGGTCGGCGAAAGCCATCACCAGGGGGTCTTCGCTTCGGCGGAACTCGTCAGGGGTCCCGATGAAGCGGAGGGTCCCGTTGTCCAGCAGGGCGACACGGTGCGACATCTCGAGAGCGCCTTCGACGTCGTGGGTCACCACGATCGAGGTCACCTTGGTTCGTTCCGCGATCGACATGATGAGCCGATTGACGGTGGCAGAGTTGACCGGATCGAGTCCGGTCACCGGCTCGTCATATAGGATGATCCTGGGCTCGCCCACGATGGCCCGGGCCAGGCCCACCCGCTTGCGCATGCCTCCGGACAGCTCCGCAGGCAGCTTCGACAACACCTTGGCCGGCTCCAGGTTCACGTTGACCAGCGAGGCGGCGATCCGGTCGAGCATCACCTGTGGGTCAAGGGTCTTGATCTCCGCGGGGTCGAGGCCCATGGCCACGTTCTCGTAAATATTCAGGGAGTCGAAGAGCGCCGCATACTGAAAGACGTACCGGACGGTCCGGCGCAGGTCGCGCAGACCCAGGCGCGTGGAGTGGTACACGCTTTCGCCGTCGATCCTGACGTCGCCCCGGTCAGGGGTGATGAGGCCAATGGTGGTCTTCAGTAAGACGCTTTTGCCGGTCCCGGAGGTTCCGAGGATCGAGACCGTCTCCCCGCGCATCACGCTCAGATTCACGCCCGAGAGGACGGGCGTGTCGAAACGCTTGTGGACGTTCTCGTACTCGATCGTGACTTCGGGATCCATGAAATCTTGAATCTCCTCTGGTCTAGTTCAAGAAGAGCGGCGGGAAGGTCGCGTCAACCACCAGGACGGTGATGATCATGAACACGACCGAGGTGGTCGTGTTTCGGCCCACGCCCTCGGCCCCACCGTGGGTAATCAGGCCCATGTGCACGGAGATCACCGGGATGGTAAAACCGAACACGAACGCCTTGGCGAGCGAATAGAAGAGGTCCCACGAGTGCCAGTAGAGGCGCGCACCGTAGAGAAACCCTTCTGGCCCGAGACCCATGGTGGCGCGAGCCGACACCAGGCCGGTTAGAACGCCGACCGCGTTCGCAACGCCTACCAGAATAGGAGTCACGATCATCCCGGCAATAACCCGGGGTGCGGCCAGGTATGGGACTGGATCGCGTCCCAGAGAGATCAGCGCATCGACCTGCTCCGAGACCGCCATGGTGCCGATTTCCGCGGTGATGCGGGCGCCGACTCGACCAATGAGAACGAACGCGGTCATGACCGGTCCCAGTTCGAGAACCACGCTCGAGGCCACGACGCTGCCCAGGACGTAGAGCGGAATCGAGGACGAGAACTGGTACCCCCCCTGCTGAGAGGTCACGATCCCCGACAACACAGCGGTGACCAGAACCAAGGGGAGGCTGCCGATCCCTTGCTCGTAGGCCTGGGCGAAGACCGACTTGAGCGACACCCCGCCCTGGCCAACGGCCATGACGATCCTCACCGTCAGGACGGAGATCTGGCCGACGTGGCGGGCGAACCCCATGCAACCACGACCGAAGCCAACCAGCAGGGATTGGGGGAGAGAGAGTAGCGAAGTCAAAGCAGCCCTGTATTTTGCATTCCCGTCCGCTTCCGACGGAAATCAGTCCTGTTCCCCTACTTAATGACCAGAAGACGGGTGGAATGGGGGTGGAGGAATTCGAGGCCGCGGGTGGTCAGTAGCGCGTCGTCCTCTATCGGCACCCGGAGCTTGGCTCCATCCCACTCTGGAATCGGGGTGTAGGCGAAGAACTCCACCGAGATCATGTTCCCTGGCTTCAAATCGTAGGTCAGGCGTTTCGGATTGAAGAAGGCCATGGAAGGACCGGCCCCGTGCCCGGTGTTCCCGACCGAATGCATCCCGACCATGACATCCGTGGTCTCGCCTCCATGCGGCTGATTGAACGTCTTCATCACCGAGAAGCCGGCGGCGGCGATCGCATTCTCGACCGTTTTCAACATCGAGGCCGCGGTGCCCGAGGGACGGGCCGTCCGCTTGATGACCTCCCGTACTTTCATGGCCTGAGCAAAGGCGTTGAGGTGACCGGCAGGAGGAGCCACCTCCCCGGACTTGAGAACATAGGCTTGGCGCTTCACGTCGGTGCAGAAGTTCATCAGGCACACGCCCCAGTCGATGGTCATGAAGTCGCCGCCCTGAATGATCCGGTCGCTCGACAGCCCCTCGATGCCGTTTCTGCCTGTGATGTAGACGGAGGGCATATCAAACGACGATCCGAAGCCGCGACGCAGCAACTCTTCCTGCATCCACCAAGCCACCTCTTCAAGGGTCGTCTTTCCCGGCGCGATGACTTCGTTGGATAAGGCTCGTTCCGCCAGCTCGACCGCGTGTTGGCCGGCCTCGGAGAACGCCGCGATCTCGGTGGCCGTGCGCCTCGACCGAAAATCGGAGACGAGCTTCTCCGCGGAGACGAAACGAGAGGCATACGGCTGCCCCAACAACTTCGAGATCTTCTGAAAGCTCGAATGCGACAGCCCGTCGGCGGCGCCGATCTCGTCTGAATAGTTGAGGGCGATCCGCTTCGGATCCCGCTCCTTCACGAAGGCCGCCAGATCCCCTCCTCCAACGATGTCGTAGACCTCGCATCGCTCAAGCATGTAGCCATCGATGCCCAGCGCGGCCCGTTCGATCCGCTCGCCGCCGCGGTCCGTGAACACGTAATAGCCGAGCATCGCAGCCGGATACCCGCGACCCAGGTCCTCGTAGAGCGGATCGTAGGCCTGCTCCTGCAGGGTCACGATCCACATGTCGACTCTGTTCTCCCGCATGGCCTCCGGAAGGACGTAATTGAATTTGTCCGATCGGATCTGGCAGCCCATCTGGAACCGCCGAAGGGCCTCCCGTCGCGACGGCGCCTGCGCCAAACCGGGAAGGGCCGGCAGGGCGAGGAACAGCGAAACGGCGCAAAGCTTCAGCATTTTCATGTTGGAGTCCTCATTCGGTGAAGCCGTCCTTCGGGCGGAGGGCGGGGTCAGACCACCCGGACTTCAAGATCGTAGCTGTGGGCCTTGGTGACTTCACAGGTCACGAACTCGCCGCGGCCCGGCGGCCTTTCCCCCGGATCGGAGATCAAGACCGAGCCGTCGATCTCCGGAGCCTGCGAGGCCAGACGCCCCGACAGAAGCAGGTCCGTCTCGGGATGAGGGCCCTCCACCAGGACTTCCATTCGGGATCCGACCCGCGTCTTGTTCCGCCGGAGAGAGATCCTCTTCTGGATGCGCATGAGCTCGCGCTGCCTGGCCTTCTTGACCCTCGTGGGAACGCGACCCTCGAGGGCAAACGCCGCGGTTCCGTCCTCGTCCGAGTAGGTGAACACCCCCAGGTGATCGAATTCCGCCTGCTCCACGAAGGTCGTGAGTTGACGGAAATCATCTTCAGTCTCTCCTGGGAACCCGACGATGAAGGTCGTCCGAAAGGCCACGCCCGGGACGCGATCGCGGACCCGCTCCACCATCCCGAGCAGATTCCCCTTCCCGGTCGGTCGTTTCATCCGCTTCAAAACCGCATCACTGGCGTGCTGCAACGGCATGTCGACATACTTGACCACGCGCTCTTCGGTCGCGATAGCGTCGAGGATCTCATCGGTAACGGTGGCCGGATACGCGTACATGACCCGGATCCAGCGAACGCCCTCGATTCGGCCGAGACGTCTCAGCAGCGGCGCGAGGGCTCCGCGCTCCCCGAGGTCGAGGCCGTATCGGGTTGAGTCCTGGGCCACCAGCACGACCTCCCTGACCCCGGCCGCGGCCAGACGCCGAACTTCGTTCTCGATGTCCTCAGGGCGCCTCGAGCGATGGAGACCCCGCAAAGTCGGAATGATGCAGAAAGTGCAGGTGTAGTCGCAGCCCTCGGAGATCTTGACGAAGGCGGTGTGGGAGGCGGTGGACTGCAGCCTCGGTGAGTCCGCGTCGTAGATCCATTCGGGTCGCTTCGTCGTGCGATCAACCATCGTGGCTCGCCCCTCGACCGCAGCCACGATCTCGGGAATCTGGCCCGTCCCGAGGGTGGCATCGATCTCCGGGATCTCGCGCCGCAAGTCCGCATCGTGGCGCTCCGCCAGGCATCCCGTCACGATCAACCGCCGCGGAGATCCATCCCCGGCTTCCGTTTTGAGCTTGGCCATCTCGAGAATCGTATCGATCGACTCCTTCTTGGCCCGGTCGATGAACGCGCAGGTGTTGACCACAATGACGTCGGCGGAGCCAGGATCGGTGGCGATCTCGTGGCCGCGACGCTTCAAGGATCCGAGCATGACCTCGGAATCCACCAGGTTCTTCGGGCAGCCAAGGCTGACAAACCCCACCCTCCGCGGTGCGATGATCGGGGCCGCGGGCGTGGCCAGGGAGATCGGCTGCCAGTCAGCGCGGGCGGGCGGCGGGATGGGAGACACATCTCAGTCTATCAAGCAGGGCCTGAGCTGCTTGGCGGACCGCGCCTTGGGGTCCTTCTGCACACAGCCAGGCATCCGACGATGTGGCGGACGTGCCGTCGCTTCGTTGTTTCCGGGGCGCCGCGCCCCTGTCAACATGGGAGTCCTCATCTATTATGCATGGGCCCATCCCCAAGGGCGATGGAAACGGCCCCTTGCGGAACGAACTCGAAGTCTCTAAGAAGCAACCCCGAACTCTCAACCGCTGGAAACACGCTCCAATGTCAAAAAAGACTCTTCTGGTCGTCGATGACTCCCCCACCGCCCTGATGATGAACACCATGCTCCTTGGCCGGCAGCCTTACAACATCGTCTCCGCCAAAGACGGGCAGGAAGCCGTCGAGAAGGCCATCGCCTCACCGCCGGATCTTGTGGTCATGGACGTCATGATGCCCCGGATGAATGGCATCGAAGCGTGCCGGGCCATGCGCCAGAATGAGAGTACGCGCCTGGTGCCGGTCATCCTCATCACCACCCGCGGTGAGGAGGAGTACGTCGCCCAGGGCTTCGCCGCCGGCTGCAATGACTACGTGACCAAACCCGTGAACGCGACTGAGCTTGTCGCCAAGGTTCGCGCCCTTCTCGGAGAGTAAAAAGAATGACGCCCCCCAACAAGAGCGCCTTCGTTCAAAAACTGACCGCTTCCGCCCAAAAACACGCCGAAGAACTGTTCGAACAGAATGAGCGGCTCAAGTCTCTGGTGGCGTCTTTGGAAGAGAAGCAGACCCAGATTTCTGAGGAACTATCGAGCCTTCGCGAGGAACGCGACGCCCTGCGAGCGGAGCGGGTCAAACTCAAACACGTTCTGGACGAGGCACTCGCGCAGAACCGCCGGGATATCGAGCGCTCGTCGCTGGTCGAGCAGCAGTGCACGAGCCTCGCCAATCTCTACGTCGCGACCTTCAAGCTTCACGGCTCGCTCGAGCGTCCTGATGTCCTCGCCGCCATCAGTGAAATCGTGGTGAACCTCGTGGGCTGCGAACATTTTGGCGTCTTCGAGAGGTTCGGCGAAGAGTTGAAACTCATCGGAGAGTTCCCGGCGCACCCGAGTCCGGTCCAGCTTCTGCCGGCGGAGACAGGGTTCGTAGCGGACATTTTCAGGGCCAGCGGTCCCTGGATAGCCGGACGCGACCCCCAGCCGGCTTCCAACGTGCCGGACGGCGTCACCGCGGTGATTCCCCTGCGCCTCGGATCCGATCTCACCGGAGCGGTGGTGCTCTTCACCCTTCTCCCGCAAAAGGGCGGCAGTTTCGGGGACGTCGACATCGAGCTCATGGACCTTCTCACCGCTCACGCTGCGACCGCTCTTTTCGCGTCACGCACCTGACCCCTGATCATTTTCCAGGCAACCGAACCAACCCTCATCGAGCATGAAGCAGATCTTTCTGCTGCCCGGCCAGTGGGCCGTTCCTCACGAACCGTCGGAACTGACGACCATCCTTGGACCTTGCGTGGCCGTCTGTTTGTTCGACCGGACTCGCGGCATGGGCGGGATGAATCACTTCCTGCTCGCCGCCGGCGGATCCAACGCCCGAGAGAGAAGCCGTTACGGCGACACCTCCTGTGAGGACCTGGTTCAGTGTCTGTTCGCTTCCGGATCGAGGCCTGGAGACATGGAAGCCCGGATTGTGGGCGGAGCCAACGTTGGCCGATCTCCGACGTCGGTGGGCGAGAGCCTGGGCGAGAAAAACGCCGAGATGGCGAGGAGCGTGCTTCGTCGCCACGGCATCGAGGTTGGCTTCCAGGACACCGGCGGCGCCAACGCCCGGCGTCTTCGCTTCCGCACCGGGGTAGGCATCCTGGAGGTCAAGACCATCGAGGGGACGTCATCATCCACCGCGACCATCGCCGCGGGGGCTCCCGAAGAGAAAGCATCGAGCGCCCGGTGAACCGGAGCCGCGCTGAGACAAGAGCCGCATGAACGACGACGTCGACTGGGAACGCCTCCGCCAAGTCCACCTCGCGGAGTCCGAGGAGCGGCTCGCCACCATGGAGTCCGCCATCCTCGACCTCGAGCGGAATCCCTTGAGCGAGTCCCCCATCGAATCCCTCCAGCGCGACGCCCACACCTTGAAGGGCAATGCCGGAATCTTCGGATTCGATTCGATCGCCCACCTGGCCCACGCTTTCGAGGATGCCCTCGCCGCGGTCCAGGCCGGAATAAGAAACCGCCAGCCCGCGGACAAGGAAGCCGTCGCGGTCCTACTCAAGGGAGTGGACGCGATTCGGGCCGGCTTGCCGCTGGCCGAGCCGGGGGACCAAATGTCGACGGCCCAGGAGGGTCTCGCCGCAGAACTGCGGACCCTCGGCGCCTTTGGCTCCCCCGTCCCGAAAGAAGCCCCCCAACCGCCCAAACCCCGAGCGCGTTCCCGCGGCCGCCGGGCCGCCGACCAGCCCCGCGCGGCAAGCCAGTCTGGCGCCGACGCTGATACGCGGGAGGGCGGCGCACGAGAAACGTCCGACGACGGACGGGCGGCCCGGCCGACCTTGCGCATCGAGGTGGCTCGGGTCGACGCCCTCATCGAGCTCGCGAGCGAGATCTCGGTCTCTCGCGGTCGCCTGGAGAATCTTCTCACCGCACCCGGACTATCCGACGAGGCGCGCGACGTCCTTGAACAAACGACTCCTCTTCTCGGCCGACTTTCGGATCTCGCCATGGGCATGCGCCTTGTCCCTCTCGGACCCATTCTGGCTTCCCAGCGGCGCACGGCGCGGGACGCGGCTCAGAGCACGGGCAAGGAAGTGGCCCTGCGCATTTCGGGCGAAGAGGTAGAAATCGATCTGGCCTTGGTCGATCGTCTCAGCGAGGCGTTGCTGCACCTGGTGCGCAACGCGGTCGCCCACGGAATCGAGGACCCGGCCACCCGGCGAGGCAAAGGCAAGCCCCCGATCGGTCAGGTTTCGCTGAGCGCCTCGCCTGCGGCTGGTCAAGTGGTGATTGAGGTTGGGGACGATGGCGGCGGCCTGGATCTGCAGGCGATCAGGCAGCAGGCCCGCGCGCTGGGGATAAAGGTCACCGGCGACGACCGCGAAACCGCTCAATTCGTCTTCGCGAAAGGCCTCACCACCGCGGCTGAGCTCTCGGAGGTCTCCGGCCGGGGGGTTGGACTCGACTCGGTGAAATCCTCCATCGAGAATCTTGCTGGTTCTATCGAGGTCCATTCGGAAACTGGAAAGGGAACGCTCTTCCGCATGCGGCTCCCTCTGACCCTGGCCGTGCTGCGTGGGCTGCTGGTGAAAGTGGCCTCCCATCGATACGTGATTCCAATCGATATGGTCCGAGAGTGCCTCGCCACGCCCAAGGACCTTGAGTATCAGGCCAATGGCACGGGCTTGCTTCGCCTCCCGTCCGGGATGGTCCCGGTGCTGCGGCTCGGGGAGCAGATCCTGGGCGCCGCGGGATCGCTGAATCGTCACATAGTAGTGGTCGAGCACGCCGGACAGCGCCTTGGACTTATCGTGGACGCCTTGGTCGGAGACGCTCCCGTGGTGGTCAAGTCCATCGGCCGGGCGCTCCGGAGTGCGACGAGCATATTCGGCGCCGCCATTCTTGGAGACGGCTACGTGGGCTTGATCCTCGATATTCCTGACATCATGAAGCGCACCATGGCGCTGCGCGCCGCGCAGACTTCCTGACGAGGTTTCAAAAAACCGTCTATGACCTTCACTCGACCCAACCTCGAAGCCCCGAACGCCGCCGCCCGATCGGTCCAGTCCATGTTGCGCTGCCAGATCGGAAGGGACAGTACCTGATGCCCCTCACGCAGGTGCTGGAGATCATCCGTTACGTCACTCCCACTCCGGTTCCTCAGACCGCTCCCTGGGTCATTGGAGTCATGAATCTGCGTGGTCGGGTGATTCCCGTGATCGATCTGGCGGTCAAGTTTTCCGAGCCGTCGAGCGCTCCCGACGAATGGACCTGTATCGTTCTGGTGGAGGTTGAACTCGGTGGCGATCTGACCACCCTCGGCCTGGTGACGACTCTGGTGAGCGAAATCCACGAACTCCGCGCCGCCGATCTCGAGCCGCCCCCGAGTGTGGGAACGCAGATCCGAGTGGAGTTCCTCAAAGGCCTGTTCAAACTTGAGGAGGGGTTCGCGCTCGCGCTTGACCTCGACAAGGTCCTGTCGGAAAACGAGCAGGTCGCGGTTCGGGACCTTTCCGCCCGAGGCGGATCGTAGTGTCCCAAATGAACGCTTTGCCTGGGCCTTCGGACTGAAGCCTGCCGTTCGGGCCAACACATGCAGCGAGTGATCCCGTTTTCGACCGAAGACCCGAACGCTCCGCCCGAACTTGGCCCGCGGGAGTTCGCCCAGATCCGCAAGCTGATGGAAGCTCGCACCGGCGTGCATCTGACCGAGGCAAAAGGAGCCTTGGTCATGGCCCGCCTTGGAAGAAGGCTGCGGGAATTGCGCCTGCGCTCGTACCGCGACTATATGGCCCACCTGGACGCGCACCCTGCCGAGGAAATCGCCGAACTCGTGGATCGACTTCTCACCAACGAAACCCGTCTCTTCCGAGAAGGCTGGCAGTTCGACTTTCTGGAACAGACCATTGTCCCGCTCTGGCGGAAGGAGGCGGGCGCCTCTTTGGATCGCAGCTTGAGAATCTGGTCGGCCGCCTGTTCCACCGGCGAAGAACCGGCGAGCCTGGCTGCGGTCATGGATGCCCGCTTCCCTGTCTCCGAGGGCTACCGCGTCACCATTCTCGCTACCGATCTATCCAGTCGAGCTCTGGCCGCGGCGCGCACCCTCACCTTCCCGATTGCGCGAGGGCAGGACATCCCGCCCTCGTATGCCCGCTATTTCGAGGACGTGCGCCCGGACCGGATGCGGCTCCGCGCCTCCTCCTCCCGCTTGATCCGTTTTGAACCGATGAACCTTCTGGCTCCTTCCGTGCCAGCGGCGAGTTTCGATCTCATCCTCTGCCGGAATGTGCTCATCTACTTCACCCGCGAGACGAAGCGCCAGGTGATCGATCACATGTGGCGCGCGCTCAAACCTGGCGGATTCCTTTTCGTTGGTCACGCCGAAAGCCTGGTTGGGGTGATCGAAGGACAACGCCCGGTGAAGCCCGCGATCTACCTCAAGCCCCTGAGCGTTAGATCATGATCGATGTCCTCGTGGTCGACGACTCCGCCCTGGTTCGCCAGACCCTCAAGGAGCTGCTCGAGAGATCGGGCGAGTTCCAGGTCACCCTGGCCGCCGATCCGTTCATCGCCGCGCGCCGAATCGCCCTGCGGCGGCCGCAGGTGATCGTCCTCGACATCGAGATGCCAGGGATGGACGGTCTCACCTTTCTCACTCGTCTCATGGCCACCGACCCCATCCCCGTGGTGATCTGTTCGGCGAGGGCCGGCGAAGACGCCGCGGTGGCGATCGAGGCCCTGGCCAGGGGCGCCATCGATGTCCTGCCCAAGCCACGGCTGTCGGTGAAGGACTTTCTGAGTGACACCGCCGCGCTGCTCGTCGACACCGTCCGCGCCGCTTCCCAGTCGAAACGCGGTTCGGCCGCAGTTCGCGGTCCCCGGGCGCCCGTGACCGAAATACCCAAGGGTGTCGCCGCGACGTGGGTGGTCGCCATCGGCGCTTCGACCGGAGGCACAGAGGCCCTGGCCGTGGTGCTCGGCTCGCTCCCCAGGGACTCACCCGCCGTTCTCGTCGTGCAGCACATGCCCGAGGGATTCACCAAAGCCTTCGCGGGCCGTTTGAACGGCTTATCCCCGATGCAGGTGAAGGAGGCCGAGGACAAGGACGTGATCCAGCCGGGACAGGCGTTGCTCGCCCCGGGAAACAAGCACATGTCGGTGGTCAGGGACGGCGCGCGATTTGTGGTCAAGCTCGATTCGGAGTCTCAGGTCAACCGGCACCGGCCAAGCGTCGACGTCTTGTTCCGTTCCGTGTCCGAAACCTTCGGATCGAGGAGCGTGGGAGTCCTGCTCACGGGCATGGGCCGCGACGGCGCAGCCGGGCTCTTGGAGATGAGGAACCGGGGCGCTCAGACCATCGCGCAGGATGAGGCCTCATCCGTTGTCTTCGGAATGCCGAAAGAGGCCATCGCGCTCGGAGGAGCCTCCCGAATTCTGGCCCTCGAAGGCATCGCCTCGGGCATCATCGACCTGCTGCCCAGACCCTAGCTTCAGCTGTTACGGACTAGGCGCCCGCCGGACCCTTGAGCATGTCTATGAAGCCCCGCAAAGTGGCCAGTTTCCTTTCCGAAGTCATATGGAGGCGCGAAGCGTAGACCGCGGTCGCGGCCTGCGCCCCCAGAAGCCGAAAGAGTTCGAAGTCGAGTTCGCTGAAGGCGGTCTTTTGCTGGAAGAGCTTGTGGATACTCAGCAGGCCTACGACCACACCGCTCAGGTCGAAAGGGATCACGGCCAGCGGAGCTTCAAAAGGAGCCGCCTCCGCCACTCGAGTGTCGGCGGCGAAGTGCGGCAGTCCCGACTCCAGGCAGGCGCCGATCACTCCCTCTCCCCGGCCCACGCCGCTCACGTCTGTCTTCTGGCCCTCCGACAAGACCAGTTCGGCTCTGCCGGTTTTCTCATCCACGATGAACACGTGAAAAGCTTCGGCCCCAACCAGATTGGTGGCGATCTCCTGAATGGAACGGAGGACTTCGGCGTGATCCAGCGAGGCGTGAAGCTGCGAGGCGGCGACATGCAGGTTGGTCAGGAGGTTGACCTGCTCGCTGAGGTCGGCAAAACGCTGAGCAGATTCGCTGAGCTGGGTCCGCATCTCCACCAATTCGTCCTTGGCTTCCCCGAACTCGCGATCAAGCGCCATGCGCTCTTCTTCCGATAGGCGGAGCCGGGCCTGGATGTCCGCTTCCTGAGGACTCCCGCCCAGGGACTCGAACGCCCGCAGACAGGCGCGGAGCTGGGCGTTCTCACGCACAATGTCCTCGACGAGGTCCTGCGTCTTGACGAAGAAGTCCGACAACTCCCGGTAGCGATTCGATTGCTCAGCCATCGATTACCTCAGGATCCTACCTCTGCTGATCGTGCCCGTCCGCGAGAGTTCCTGATCCCGCAACTCTTCAAGTCTCCGGCCGGCCTCCTCGACGAAGGCCTCGAGGGGGTCGAGCCGGGTGAGGGCCTCTCCGGAAATCGGATTGTCCACAAACAGCAGGGCCACGGCATCCCCGTGGGCCCGCAGTGGAATCAGGGCTGCCTCCAGGGAACGGCCGCGAAGGATGGAAAGGGCCGACATTTCCTTCCAGAAAGAGGCCTCGGTCACGAAACTTTGAGCCGAGCGGCCCTGAAGCGCCTCGGCGAATGGAGAGGCATAAGCAGAAACAGTCAGGTCAAACCCCATCGGGCCGAGGGGGAAACCGACGCCTGAGGCGGGATAGAGAATGTCCTCGCTGCGGATCAGGAGGATGACTCTCTCCACCATGCCGCTCGCTACCCGCAAGAGAAGATCGCGGATGCCCACGCTCTCCCCGATGCAGCCAAGCAGATCGAGACCATCGATCAGACCAATGGGCGCGGCGGAGGCCACGGAGCCGTGTGGGCGACCATCGATGACCTGCTGAAGCACGTTCAGCAGCTTGGTCGAGAAGGCCTCAAGATGACGTTCGAACAACGCCTGGTTGAGCCGGCCCAAGGTTGGCCGAAACACCACGCGCCGGGCCCCGGCTTGACGACCCTTGCGAACGATGGTCGGATCCGGATCCGGGGTCACGAGCACCACTCGCGGGGCGTTGGCGAAGCCGCGGAGCCGCATGGTCAGCTCGAGGCCGCCCGAAAGATCGCCGCCCGTGGGATCGGGGATGGAAAGATCCACCACGGCCAGAAACATGGACCCCGCGCGGCCCACCTGTTGCGCGAGTTGCAGTGCCGACTCCAAGGTGGCAGCGCCCACCACGTCCTCATAGCCGTTTTCAACCAGCCGTTTCATGAGGAATGCACGGACGTCGGCCTCGTCATCGACCACCAGAACGGAAGGACGCACTTCCGAGGGAATCGAGGGCGCCTTAAGCGGCGCCTCGATGACCGGCGCCGCCTCGGGAGCCGCCAGGGCGGTGGCCGCGTCGCGGCGACTCTCGTCCAGCTCCCGGGCCAGGTCCATCAGAAGCTCCTGGGCATCCACGCCCACGGAGAGGGTTTCCCGCTCCAGTGAATAGCCCTCGATCTGCTTGGGAACCTCGTTCGAAAGCACGAAACCGAAATTGCCGTCGCGGAGCCGCGAAAGGGCTCCCAGGTCAGCGGCTATTCCGGCCGTGAGTCGCTTCTCCCACTCCGCTGGAGCCATGGACGAACGGGGCACGCGCTCGGAAGAGCCAGGCGAAAAACAGGCGACCACCCGACCATTTCGGAACACGATGGCGCCGACACCGACTTCGGTCTCCACCCGGATGTACCCAGTTCGTTGGGTAAAGGCCACGATCTGGACGATGTCCAGAAGGGGAAGGTCTTCAATCCGACCGGAGAGGCTCAAAGGATCTCGTGCTCCGGAGGGACCGCTTCAATCACCGTCTCGAATTCGGTACTCAGTGCGCCTTGTCTGGAGTATCGATCGCGTTGCCCCACTCCCGCAGTCGCTCGCGGTCGGAAGCGGCATAGAGTTCGTCGGACATATCCGCCACTTGATCCGCCACTCCGCCAACCACCTCGAATTCCTCGGCCTGCTGGGAGAGCAGGCCGAGGTGGTGGGCCACCGCATCGAGTTTGGGAACGCTCCTATCAATCGCCGTCAGCAAACCTTCGACGAGTTGCACCAGCGCAGTGCGCGAAAGACCGTCATGCCAGGTCGGTTCCATGCGCGGAGTATATGGTGAGAGCACGGGCCGGACCGTTCGCGGTACGATTTGGGCTGCTCCATTCCTGTGGAGCTGAGGAGCGAACATGAAGCCTTGGATGAAGATCGCCATCGGGTGTTTGGCGACATCGATTATCGCCCTGTTCCTTTTCGTGGCCGGGTTGGTCGGCTTGGGGTATTGGGCCAAAGGCAAGGTCGAGGAGGTCGCCGGAGGCGGCGCGGCGGTGGCGGAGGCTCGGAAGACTGCGAACGCCGTGCCCTTCAACCGCCCACTCGGGAACGTCATCCCGGAAGCTCGCCTCGTCCGATTCATCGAGATCCGGGCCAGCGTCTTCTCGGTCTACGAGAAATACCGCGGCGAGATCGAATCCCGAATGGCCAAAGTCAAGGAAAGCAAATCGGTCGATTTCGGCGACCTATCAACCGGTCTGACCCTGGTGGGCGAGATCCAAAAGGCCGAAGCTCTCGCCCTGGCCAGGCACGGGATGTCCGAGCGGGAGTACGCCTTCATCACCGGCGAGGTCTACAAGTCGATGTTCACCGAGGCCGCCGAGAGTCGTCAAGAGGTCATCGAGAGCGCAGCCGGGGCCGCGAAGACGGCCTCGGACGCCGTGAAGGGGATGACAAGGAACGACCCCTCTAGCCTGCCCCCGGAGGCGCGGGAGGCCATCGCCCAGGCAGGCGCCGACATCGCAGCGAGTTCTCGCGACGCCTCTGAGCAGGTCGCGGAAATGCGGATCGCCCCGGAGAACACGATTCTCTTCAAGAAATACAAAGCGGAGCTGAAAAAATACGCCATGCCCGGCCTCAAGATGTTCTTCGACGAAGACGCCCAAGCGGGTGACAACGATAAGGCTCAGAAGCAGCCCTAGCAGCGAATCGCCTAGAAGGCCTCCAGCATCGCCGCCACGAGGCCGCGGGCGAAGGCCTGGGCCAGGCGATCGACGCCCTGGTCCTCGCGATCGAAGAAAGTGGATGGATCCGAGCCAAGGTCGTACTCGTCCCGGAAAACGAAGGCGTTGTTCTCCCAGATCGGCTGAGCCTCCCCGGGCTTGTAGTACTTGACTCGGGCGGTCAGGGTGATCGAATACCGGCTGGCCGTCGTCGACACGCCCCCCCCCGAGAAGCCCACGGGCTGGACCAGGTACGAGAGGATTTCGCCATCGACGATGGCGTCCACGCCTTCAATGGTCGGCAAGACGTCGATCTTGCCCCGCTTCAGGAGTTCCTCCGTCACCTTCTCCGTGATCTTCCGATCGAGGCTGGTCCGGCCGGTGCTGTCTTTGAACAGCGGGACACCAATTTTTTTGATGGAGGGATCGATCCCGCCGCCACGGCCGACGAGCCCATAGCCGCAGCCGACCAGTACGAGAAGGGCCAGAATCAGACCGCCCCGCTTGACCTCGTCTGATAAGGAGGGCGTCGTCATTTCACCACCAGATTGATCAGTCGTCCGGGAACGATAATCGCCTTGACCAGCGTCTTCCCGTCGATGTGAGCTTCGACCCCCGGCTCCGCCAGAGCCAGGGCCTCGTGGGCGGCCTCGTCGGCGCCGGATGGCACCAGCACGCGGCCGCGTATCTTGCCGTTCACCTGGACCGCCACCTCGGTGACGTCCTCGCGCATGGCCGTCTCGTCCGCGCTCGGCCAGGGCTCGTCGACCAGACTCTTCGGGTGGCCACGATCCGACCACATCTGTTCACACGCGTGCGGCGCGAACGGGCTCAGCAATAGAACCAGCGCGTCGAGGGCTTCACAGAGCGCGGCCGCATCGGAGGCGCCTTCGAGTCGCTCTTCCAGCCGGTAGATGTCGTTCGTCAGCTCCATCAGAGCGGCAACCGCGGTATTGAGGTGGATTCTCTCGTCGATGTCAGCGGTCACCCGAGCGATGGTCTGATGGACTCTCCGGCGCAGGGCCAGGCCGTTTCGGGACAACTCGCCAAAGTCCCGATCCGGGGAGCGCGCGGCCGCGTGTTTCTGGACGAGCCGCCACACCCGCAGAAGGAAACGATGGGGCCCCTCGATCCCGGTTTCGCTCCATTCCATTGAAAGCTCCGGGGGGGCGGCAAACAGGATGTAGAGCCGTAGGGTGTCGGCGCCGTAGCGTTTGACGACATCGTCGGGGGCAATGGTGTTCCCCTTCGATTTCGACATGACCTCGCCGTCTTTGTGCACCATGCCCTGCGGAAAGAGGCGGGCGACCGGCTCCGCCCAATCGATCAGGCCCAGGTCTTTCATGACCTTTGTCCAGAACCGCGAGTACACGAGATGAAGGATCGCATGTTCGATGCCGCCCACGTACAGGTCGATCGGAAACCAGTACTTCACCGCCGCCCGATCGAAAGGAGCGTCCTCGGTCTGCGGAGAACAGTAGCGATAGAAGTACCACGACGAGTCCACGAACGTGTCCATGGTGTCCGTCTCGCGCCGCGCCGCGCCACCGCACTTCGGGCAGATAGCCTTGACGAAGGCTTCCACCTTCTCGAGCGGATTACCTCCCTCGCCGGTGAACGGAGCATCCTTGGGCAGGACGACGGGTAGATCCGCGTCCCTTACGCCCACGATGCCGTCCTTGTCACAATAGACCACCGGAATGGGCGTGCCCCAGTAGCGCTGGCGGGAAATCAGCCAGTCTTTCAGACGATACGCGGTCTTCACTCCCCCGAAGCCCTGCGCGCTCGCATGGGCCGCCATCTTCTCAATCGCGGTTTCGGAGGCAAGGCCGTCGAACCCGGCGCTGCCGGTCACGACCCCTGGCCCGGTGTAGGCCTCGGCCATGGTCGCACCATCGAGCCCCACAGCCTCTGGCTGGATCACGGGATGAACCCGGAGACCGTATTTTCGAGCGAACTCGAAGTCGCGTTCGTCGTGGGCGGGCACGGCCATGATCGCTCCCGTGCCATACCCCATCAGAACAAAGTTGCCCACCCAGATGGGAATCCTTTCGCTCGAGAAGGGGTTAGTGGCGTAGCGGCCCGTGAACAACCCTTCCTTCTCGACCTGGCCGGCCAGGCGCGCCCTGCGGTCCTGACCTCGCAGCCGGGCGAGCGTTTCGGCATCCGCCTTCGAGGCTTCGCTCATGAGCTGATCCACCAACGGATGCTCGGGCGCCAGCACGCAAAACGTGGCGCCATAGATGGTGTCAATACGGGTGGTGAAGATACGGATCGATCCGCCCTGCTCAAGCGGGAAAGACACCTCTGCCCCCTGCGAGCGTCCCACCCAGTTGCGTTGCTGCTGCAGGACGCGGTCCGGCCAGGCCGACAGGTCGTCCATGTCATCGAGCAGGGCGTCCTGGTAGTCCGTGATCCGCAAGAACCACTGTTCCATGTCCCGGATCTCGATCACGCTCTTGCAGCGCCAGCACAAACCGCCCTCCGCCTGCTCATTGGCGAGAACGGTGAGGCAGGAGGGGCACCAGTTCACCGGAGAATTGGCCCGATAGGCGATGCCCTTCTCGAGCATCCGGAGGAAGAACCACTGATTCCACCGATAGTAGGAGGAGTCGCAGGTCGCGATTTCGCGGCTCCAGGCGTAGGAGAAACCGAGCCTTTGCAGCTGGGCTTTCATCCCCGCGATATTGCCCCGGGTCCAGGCTTCCGGGTGCGTCTCTCGCTTGATCGCGGCGTTTTCCGCGGGCAGTCCCAGGGCGTCCCAGCCGATTGGATGCAAGACATTGAAGCCGCGCATGCGTTTGAACCGTGTGATCACGTCGGTGATGCAGTAGTTCCGCACATGCCCGACGTGAATGTCCCCCGAGGGGTAGGGCAGCATCTCCAGGCAATAGAACTTGGGTCTGGCCGGATCTTCCGACACCTCGAATGTACCCTCGGCGCGCCACCGCTCCTGGTGGCGACGCTCGATTTCATCGAATTCGTAGGACTTGACCTCGTTGACCAACTTGGTTCCTCAACAGCGGTTGCGCGCAAGGCGGCAGTGGGAAACGACCCGGAGCGGCAGAGTTTATAGGCTTCTCCGGGGATGGACATCCGACCGGACGACATTGGGTTGTACAATCGCGTGTTCCGACCCCGGATTTCGACAGGTTCCTGAGTCCGCTTTCCCTAAGACCGAGGCAGCGACGAGCGAGACCGAGAGTCATCAAGAGAAAGACATCGCAAGTCATGAAGCCAGACATTCATCCCAAGTACAACGACTCCCCCGTTCACTGCGCCTGCGGCGCCAACTGGACCACGAGGTCCACCAAGTCCGAGATCCGCGTCGAAATCTGCTCAACCTGCCATCCGTTCTTTACCGGCAAGCAGCGCCTGGTCGACTCCGCGGGCCGCATCGAGCGCTTCACGAAGAAGTTCGCGAAGCGCGCGGGCGCCCCGGCCGCCTAGAACCGTCACTGGCAACGGGCCTTTCGCACAGGGCCCTTCGCCGCTTGGGAGCTCGCCCTGACCGACCATGGACGCCATCACATTTGAGAAGTTGAAAGAGATCGAGGGAAAGCACCAGGCCCTCGAGGCGGAGATGCTTCGTCTCGCCTCGTCGAGTGGGGCGGTCTCCAGCATCACCAAGACCGCGAAGGAGGCATCCGACATCGCTCCCGTGGTCCAGATGTTCAGCGAATACAAGAGACTCCTCGCCGAGGTCGCAAGCGTGGAAGAGATGGCGAAGGCCGAGGCCGACGCGGAGCTTCGGGCCATGGCTCTGGAGGAGTTGAAAGAACTCCAGCGCAAGCGGGACGAGACCGACGCGGCGATCGGGCCCCTGCTCATTCCCAAAGACCCGAACGACGAGAAGAACGTCATTTTGGAGATCAGGGCGGGCACCGGCGGTGACGAGGCCGCGCTCTTCGCCCAGGAAGTCTTTCGCATGTACCAGCGATTCGCTGAGCGGAAGCGCTGGAAGGTCGATATCGTCTCGATGTCCCGGTCCGGTGCGGGTGGGGTCAAGGAAGTGATCGCCATGATCGAGGGCGACAAGGTGTACTCCAAACTGCGTTTCGAGAGCGGCGTCCATCGGGTTCAACGCGTGCCGGCGACCGAAGCGCAAGGACGCATCCACACGTCCACCATCACCGTCGCGGTCCTTCCGGAGGCCGAGGAGGTCGACGTCAAGATCGAGGCCAAGGACATCCGCATCGACACCTTCTGCTCCTCCGGCCCCGGCGGCCAGAGCGTCAACACCACGTATTCAGCGGTTCGCATCACCCACCTTCCCACCAACACCGTGGTCTCATGCCAGGACGAGAAGAGCCAGATCAAGAATCGCGAGAAGGCGATGAAGGTCCTTCGCTCGCGTCTCTACGAAGTGGCCCAGGCCGAACAGAACAAGGAGATTGCGGCCGACCGTCGCTCGCAGGTCGGCACCGGCGATCGCTCCGAGAAAATCCGGACCTACAACTTCCCTCAATCGCGGCTCACCGATCATCGAATTGGCCTCACCCTGCACACCCTCCAGACCGCGATGGATGGCGATATCGACGCCCTGATCTCGCAGCTGGTGGCTACGCACCAAGCCGAACGCGTCCAATCCGCGAACTGAACCTCAGGAGCGAGGAGGGTGACGCGTCTGTTGATCGCCCCGCTCATCAAGGCGGCGGAAGACCGGCTCTCCCACCTCGGTAGCCCCGCCCAGGACGCCGAGATGCTGTTTCGAGGCATCACCGGGATGAGCCGCGCGGCCCTGCTGGCGAACAGCGGCGAGGTCGCATCAACCGAAGACGCGGAGCGTTTCGAGGAGGCGCTCCGCCGCCGAGAGGGTCACGAGCCCATCCAGTACATTCTGGGAGTCGCTGCCTTCTGGCGCGATGACTTCGTGGTCAATCGGTCGGTGCTCATTCCACGCCTCGAGACGGAAATCCTCATCGAGGCGGTGGCGAAGCGGACGAGCCACTCACACGCGGCCGCCCTCCTCGACCTGGGAACCGGATCCGGCTGCATCGTCCTGTCGCTCCTCCGTGAGCTTCCCCTGGCGCGGGCGATGGCCGTGGATCGCTCGGCCTCGGCCCTCGAGGTGGCGGCTGAGAACGCCCGCCGGCTTGGGCTCACGTCGAGAGTGGCCCTTCGCCTCTCGCGGTGGTTCGATGCGATCGAGCCGGGCTCGACTTTCGATGCGATCGTGAGCAATCCTCCGTATGTGGCGCGCGGCGATCAAGCAGAACTGCCACGGGAGGTGCGCGACTTCGAGCCGGAAATGGCGCTGTTCGCGGATGCCTCCGACGATCTCTCGTCCTATCGCGAGATCACCAGGGACGTCGTCCGTCACCTGAAGCCTGCTGGTCTGCTGGCCTTCGAGGTCGGCCAGGGTCAGGCCAGCGGCGTGGCCGACCTGGTCGCCGCCGCCGGTCTTGGGTCCATCGAGATTCTCGACGACCTGGCCCGGATCCCGCGAGTCGTCGTCGGTCGAAGGCCTTGATGGACGTCCCTCGCCTGAGGCGTGTTCTGCTCCGTTGGTTCGCGCGGTCCAAGCGACCCCTTCCCTGGCGTCAAACTCGAGACCCGTACGCGATCTGGGTCTCGGAGGTGATGCTGCAGCAGACCACGGTCGCGGCCGTGATCCCCTACTACGCCCGATTCATGGCTCGGTTCCCCACGATCCTCTCGCTCGCCACCGGGGACGAGGACGCGGTCCTTGAGATGTGGTCGGGGCTTGGCTACTACGCGCGGGCCAGGAATCTGCGACTCGGCGCTCAGGTCCTGGCCCGGAACCACAACGGTACCTTCCCTCGAGACGTCGAGACCGCCATGACGATCAAAGGCGTTGGCCGGTACACGGCCAGCGCGGTGACCTCGCTGGCATACGGCGCAAGGGTCGCGGCGGTGGACGGGAACGTTTTCCGTGTCTTGTCCAGGCTGTATGCCGCGCGCGATCTCACGTCACCCCGCGCCCAGCAACTGGCCACGAATCTACTTTCTGCACGCGCGCCCGGGGCTTGGAACGAGGCCATGATGGAGTTGGGCGCCACGGTTTGTCTGCCGAAAAGACCGCGGTGCCAGACCTGCCCGGTCCGGACCGACTGCGAGGGCCGCTCCCGGCCGGAGTCCTGGGGCGGGGGCAGGCCGCGTCGAGCCACCATCAAAACGATGGTGGAAATGGCGCTGGTGATACGGAGCGACCGGGTTCTCCTTGTTCGCACCCCGACCGGCGACCTCATGGGCGGATTGTATGAGCTTCCTCATGCCGGCCTGCCCGGCCAGGAAGAAGCGTGCATGGCTCTCCGCGATCGCTACCGCGGAAGGCTCCGGGTCGCGCCGGAGGCGGTCACTACAATCCGCCACGCGGTCACCCATCACCGGATCGAGGCCCTCATCTTCAGGGCGCGGCTCTTGAAACTGCCCTCGGGGGACGCGATATTTCAACCGCGCGGGGCGCTCTCGCGACTTCCGCTCGGCGGCCTGACCCGAAAGGCCCTGCGCGCGGTCGGGATACCAGTCTAGAAGCGTTCCGGGCGGGCGGCGAGTAGAAAGGCCGCCTTGGAATCGAAGTATTCGGTGACCTTGCGCACGTCCGCGGCGTTGAAGTCCGGGCCCGCGTCCCTGAGGGAATCGCCCTTCTTACTCACTTGGGCCACGCCGACGATCTGCCCGTCGGCCACGATGGGCACCGTGACCATCTTCATGATCGGAAGGACTTTCTCCGTCACCTTCACGCTCTCGAAAAAGGCGACATGTCGGGCCAACGGCACGTTGTTGTTGGCTTCGCCGACCTTCTTGGTGAACACGCTCACCGCGATCGAGTCTCGCTTCGTCGTGGGAATCGTGCCCAGATCACACAGCTTCCGAGGAGCGATGAATCGAAGGTGTTTTCCGTCGGGGCTCGCGATCAGGATGCCGATCTCGTCCACCTGCCGACCCAGATCCTCCGCCGCTCCCCGGGCCACCAGGTCAGCGAGGTCAAGGAAAAAATCCTTGGGATCTCGGCCGCCTTCGCGGTTGGCCAGCATGCTAGCCAGACGGTCGTTGATATCGTTCATGGAAGGCGCAATGACTCGCGGTCGGCGCGCGACCTGAGAGGAAAAGCATAGCATCCGGCCCATGTCGACCTCGCCGGCACCGCCCCCACCGCCCCTTCCTGAGCCGTCCTGGATGGTCGTTGCTTTTTCCCTTGCCCTGGCGGCGCGGGTCGCTCTCGTGGTCGGCTTTCCGACTCTTTACGGCGGTGACGCGGCGGGCCGCCTCGCGCACGCCGATACTCTCGTACTCGGCTACCAACTCCCGCTCCCGCAACTATTCGTGGTGGCCGGGAAGGCGCTCCACGACGACCCCATTCTCACCCGCCTGATCTTCTGCGTCTGGGGAGGCGTTCTGGCTGCAGGGCTCACCGGACTCCTCGGGCGATTCGTGAGTTCGCGGTCCTCACTTTTCGGGTCCGTCCTGTTCGCCTGCGACCCTCTGTTGATCCACTACTCGATCGTGCCCTATCAGGAACCGGTGGCCTATGGTTTTCTGGCCTGGGCGTTCTACTTCGGAGCCGCGGGTCGCCCCATGACCGGCGCCGGGTTGATGGGCGCTGCCTGTTTGTCCCGTTACGAGGCTTGGCTTTTCCTTCCGGCGTTCCTTTGGATCACGCGGTCGCGCCTGGCCGCGCTGGTCGCGGCCGCCCCGGTGGCCGGTTGGATCTCCTGGTGGAGGGGCCTCGCGCCGAGCGGCCTCTACGTCCTCGACCTCGATGGGCAAGCGGAGCGGCTGCCCCGACTGGCCTTTCTGGGTCGCAAGTTCATCGAGTACGAAACCTTGTCTCTCGTCCTCGTTGTCGCCGCAGGATTCCTTGTCGTTCTGACCAGCCGAAACGCACGCGTGCTCAAGGGGGCGGCGACGATTGGGGCGGTAATCGTCGTTGTCGTAACCCTGGGACACGAATACCCACCCGGCAGCGGCTTGATGTCGGAACGGTTGATTCATCTCCCGGTGATCCTCGCACTATCGCTTTCCGCGATCGCGCTGGCGCGAATGAGTCAGGCGTCACGACCGCTCTTTCACGCCGGCCTCGTGGCCGCGTTTTTCTTCTGCGGGCGAAGCCTGTGGTTCGAGACCGGGCTGCTCCAAGCGGCGGCGAGGGACCCAAACCTTGCCCTGGCCCGAGACGCCGCGCGCGCGATCGAGGCCGAGCGCGGGCCCCACGAGTGCGTGAGTGTGCTGGCGCCCCTGGTAGAGCCATCCTTATTGGAGGCGTACATAAAGAAGGTGGACTCTTCCTTTGGCGACGTCAGCCGTGCCCGCGAACAGGCCTCATCCCTGGCTAACGAATCGCCCGATCGAGATCGCATTGCCGCCCAACTCAAGGCCAAGACGGGAACAGTTCAAGGCCAGATCGGGTGCCCTCTGCTCCTCATCGTCGACCAGGCGGCTGGAGGGAATCAGCATCCCGAGGGCGCGGGGGCAACTCTTCTTGCTCTGATCGTCGCCGAGCCGAGGCGAGCCCGACTTTTCCGCATCCGGAGCTGACGGTTGCGATATCCAAGCGATAGAGGGCAGTAGAGCCCAGGCCGCGACCCTGGTCCGATGCGAAGAAAAGGGAGCATCCGTCGGGCGAGAACGTGGGATCAATCTCATTGGCGTCCGAGAAGGTCAGCCTGGTCGAGGCGCCACCAGCCTCAACGTTGTCAAGGTACAGGTTCCACGAGCCATGCGTGAATCTGGAGGTCACTCTTTCATCGCCTCGTATCGACGCAGCCGCTGTGCCGCACTCGAATCCCTCACCCCGGCTCTCCAGCCCATGTCCATCCGCTGATGGAGCCCACCAGCGCAGATGGGCGCCGCAGAAGTGCGGGTTCGCCATGGAGTAACCCCTCGCGCGGGAGACCCTTTCCCAGGCCTCTTCGCTGCGCCCCCAAGGTAGAGCGAGCACCCCCGCTATCGCTCCCAGCCCCACCGCCCTTCGCAGCATGAGGCGGTCCAGAAATGGCCAAGCGATAACGAAGGCGACGGCGAGAAGGCCAAACAGCCGAATGAATGCAAGCGGCGCCAGGATTCCGGGCACCGAACGGAACATGTTCACGAGTGGCGAACCCAGAAGGGCCCAAAAGATCAACCAGATCCCGAGCGATGCTGCGCGCAGGCGGTGCGCCACCGCCAGCACGGGAAGGACCAGAAGCACGAGATGGTACGAGGCCACATAAGGCGACGCACACAGGCTGAACGCCACACCGATGGCCACGGCGACGGTGGCCTTTCCGGCGTCGAGGGCCTTCCGGGCTGCGACCAGGCCGAGGATGAGAAGCGCGGCGGAAATCGCCGCACCAACGAAGCGGGCCGCAATCGGCGCATGCACCCAGGGTTGTGGGTTCAAATCCGGTTCGCACCGAAGGAATCGGTTCACAAGCGCCAGGAGGCTTCCCCACCCGGGAGAAAACGGATCCTGGATGTCGCCTCGTGCCATCCAGGGCAGCACCTTCGATGCGAACTCGATGAACGGTTGGGCTCCGGTCAACATCCACAAGGCGCTCGAGGGTCCAAGGGCGCCGCAAGCAAAACCGGCGAGCAGCCGGCGGCGATCCCGGTGCACGAAGAGAACCCCGATGGCCAGAGCGTAGGGCTTGAACGACGCCCCGAAACCAAGGAGAAAGCCGGCGAGGGCAAGGCTTCCATGTTGAAGAGCCAAGACTCCGACGAGGAGCAGGGAGGTCAGGATCAGATAGGGCTGGCCGAACGCAAGTCCATTGCGGACGGCCAGGGTCGGCCCCAGGACCAGAACCGTCGCCAGCGAAGGCCTTACCCCGGGGGCAAGTCGGTTCACCGCCCAAACCGCGCCCAGGATGGAGCAGATGAGGACAATCGTCCACACCGACTTGGCGGCACCTGGAGGGAGCCCGGCAAGCGGAAGCAGCCAAAGCGCGTTGGCCGGCGGATGCGGAACAAACGAGCCCAGTCCGGTGAGTCCCGCCTCGGTCATGGCTTTCGCGAAGCCGTCGCGGCCGTACAGCGCCCCTAGATCGCCGCCCCGGGCCAGCACGAATGCCGGCGTGAAATAGTTGGCGAAGTCGCTTTGGGTTGGATCCCCAGCGCTCTTCACCAGGACCGGTATTTGCACGGCGGCCAGGAGCAGCGCCAAAACCGTCCACCCCCAACGGGCGATCTTCTGGCTCAACTCGCCAACTCCGCGAACGAGGGTTCCGGTGGGCTAGAAGGCGGTTTCAACCTGCAGCGAGCTGAACCGTTTCACATTGTTGTTGGAGAAGTTCACTTGTCCCGACAGCTTTACTTTCCAGATCACGATCTGAACGCCGGGGAGAAATGACGTGAGTGAGGCCCGGTCCGACGCACCCGCCAAGTCAACGCTTCGAGTCTGGACTCGAGCGGTGAGGGCAACACCGTCGCCGAGGTGATAGTCGCCGGCGAGAAAGCCACCCGCGAACCCGAGCGGTTCGCCCGTTCCACTCGGCTGGGATGCTGAGAGAACAGAATTGCTGTTGCTCCCGTACAGCGCCACCCCGTAGACGTTGA
The DNA here is from genome assembly GCA_016650185.1 of Vicinamibacteria bacterium. Lineage (GTDB taxonomy): Bacteria > Acidobacteriota > Vicinamibacteria > Fen-336 > JAGNNV01 > JAGNNV01. The sequence continues at coordinate 28,538 of JAENWE010000053.1, forward strand.
GCTTCTTCACCCGGACGTTTCCGTCGATCCCCAGGCGAACGATGTTGTCCTTGGCCACGCCCAGCCGGGTCGCGCTGATCCGGGCCACCAGTTGGTTCCGCCCGACATAGGCGAACGCTCCAAAACGGCTCGATTCCAGTCGCCGCGAGACCCGCAAGAACACGTTGCCGTCGAACTTTCCCGGATCACCCACGCCCGTGGATTTGGAGAGGTCCACCACGGCCTGGTTGTTCCGACCTTTCACCAACGAAGCCGAAATCCGGGTCGTTCCGAACTCTCCGCCCAGCTCCATACCCTCCTGGTAGCGTCCGATTCCATCTGTCTCAAGCCCCGTGTTGGTGCCGTAGATCGGGTAGGGCAGCAAGTGAGGGGTGCGCGTCTGGGTCACGGGGAGATCGAGCTCGAACCGACCCACCTTGCCGTAGAACCTGCCGAGCGGAGCGAGGTCCACCCGAACCCAGGCGTTGTCCGGCTTGATGTGAATGGTGTCTCCTCCCGCGCGGAGCCAGGCGTCGTCAACCCAGTAGGAGAGTTTGGTTCCCAGGTTGCCGGCGGAGAGAACCTTGAAGTAGCCGATATTTCGACCGGGGCCGCCTTCGGGCAAGTTTCGCGTTCCCTCCAGTCGGCCGGAGATCGGCGCGTGCTTGATCCAGGCGCTGCCGTCGAACTTGTCTTCATTCTGCAGCCGAAAGCCACGCTCTTTGAACCGCTCGCCGATCCGGTTGAGCTTCGGAAAGACCTGATGACAGAACGAACATGCGACCTCATAGCGCCGCGCAAATGCGGGAACGGCGAAGACATCCGTCGCGGCGATGCTGAGGGCCAGGGCGAGCCACGCTCCTCGAGATGAAAAAGGCTTCAATGCGGTTTCCTCCGAAATGAATGAATAATGAAATGAACGGCGAATAATGCGTCATTGTACGGACAAGTGCCATGGTTCGGAACCGACGCGTTCAGAAGACCACGCGGCTCGGAGGCTAAAGTCCCTCTATCTCCGCCATGCATCCACTCCTTGCCGCTCTGCGGCGCCTTGCCTATCGGATCTGGCATCGCCGCGTCCGGGCGTCCCTCCAGGGGACGGACTCCTGCTCCCTCATGGACTTTGAACTGCTTGTTTCCCCCGGAGTCCTTCATCCCGCCCATTTCCTGTCGAGTCGGCTGCTGGCCCTCCATCTGACCACCCTCGATCTGGGCAACCGCACGGTCGCGGATGTCGGGACGGGTTCCGGTCTGCTGGCGCTCGTCGCAGCACGGTTGGGCGCCTCCGTGTGGGCGACGGATATCAACCCCGCGTCGGTCGACTGCGCTCGGGAGAACGCCGAGCGAAACGGGCTCGCCGACCGCGTGAACGTCGTGAACTCAGATGTTCTCGAGGGCCTTCCGCCCGGCCTGCGGCTCGACTTCGTCGTTTCGAACCCTCCCTTCTACCCGCGTGACGCCCTGAACCTGAGGGATAGGGCATTCGCGGCGGGCGCCGGCTACGGCTTCTTCGAAAGACTTGCTGCCGCCTTGGGCGCACGCCTCGCCCCTGGCGGGTCCTTAATTATGGTTCATTCGTCGGACGCCGACTTCGAACCGGTGAGAGAGATTCTCCAAACCCACCGAATCATCGGGCGGGTCGTCTCGACACGGCGTGGACTTTTCGAAACCTTGACCATCCGGGAATTCCAGCTCGAACTCCAGTCGTACCCGCCGGCGAGCGGCGCCTTCGATCGCTCGGAACGAGCCGGGTAACGGCCGGCCGGAACGACTGGGCCTACCGAACATATCCGAGCGCTCGAAGCCTCTCTTCGGAGATGCGGTCGGGCGCCGAGGATTGGGATGATCCCGATCCGGAGAGGTCGTGAAGCACGACACTCATCGCCTTCACCCGCGCAGGCTCGATGAGAACGAGGTTTCGCTGCTCGCCCGGGTCCGCTGAAAGGTCGAACAACGCCGGGGCGACCTCTGGACCCTCGACGTACTTGAACGGCCACTCAATGAGCGCCGAGAGGTCTCCCCGAGGGTAACTCGTGGGCAATCGCCCTTGCGGCCCGGGACGATGCTCGATGACCACCTGGCGCCTCTCGCCGAGGGGCCTGCAGTCCAGAGCGCCCTCAATGTGGAGGCCAGCCGCTCGGGCCAGGTAGCCGAAGACGTCGACAAGCTCAACCGGGGCCTCAAGACGCGCGCCCGACTCAAGGCCGGGCCCGCGGACGAAGAGGGGAATACGCGTCGCTTCCTCATCGAGCGAATTGCGGTGGCCAAACCTATCGTGCTCGCCCAGCGACTCCCCGTGGTCTGACGTGACCACCACAATCGCGCCCTCGTTCGATCCACCCGCGGTCACCGCCTCAAGAAGCCGGGTGAGGCTTCGATCGAGTGAATAGAGCGACTCGTCGTAGCGAGCGCGCAAGATCTCGGTCTCGGCCGGCGTGGGCCGGCCTCCCTGCAGGTATCTCCCAAGCACCGAAATCTGTTCGGTCTCGATGTCCAGAGCGACCGGAGCAAATCGACCCAGGTCTTGCCGTTCCGGAATCCAGGGCAGATGCGCCTCCATGAAGTTGACGAAGAGGAATCGCGGCCGGCCTGCCGCCTTCGCCCAGAACTCCAGGCTCCGATCGACGACCCACGGTGCGCGCATGGAAGGTCCGGGAAACCTCTCCCGCTTCGCTTCGAGCCACATGGCTCGCGGGAACCAGGCCAGCAGATCGAACAACCAGGGACGAAAAACAAACGGCCGGAGCGGCTCGACGTCAACGCGGTCGAATCCCGCGAGAAGAGGATCCTCGCGACCGAAGACACCAAAGTTAGCCGACACTGCGCCGGTGGCATACCCCGCGGCGCGTAGGCGCGAGGCCAGGAAGCGCTCGGAAGAGACGCGCTCCGAAGGAGCGTAGCCCGAGTCGTACTTGTTTCGGGTGAGGCGCAGACCAGAAAACAGTGAGGCGTGAGCGGGCAGCGTCCACGACGCGTTCGTCCAGGCTTTCTCGAAGGTGGTGGCGCGGCGCGCGAAGGCCTCAAGGCCGGGCATTGTCGTGCGTCGGCGCCCGTAGGAGGCCAGGGCCTGGGCGCGCACCGTGTCGAGGACGATGAGAACGACATCTGGCCTCGGCGTAGAAGACACGGCTTGCACGGCTCGTGGCGAGGGGGTCGAAGGGGCGCCTCGGCTCCAAAGGCCAAGACCTACCGCCGGCCCCAGAAGGAAAACCAGGGCCGTCTTCGGCCAGATGGATACCAGACCACGCAGCGCGACGAAGACGGCGAGGCCGATCAGGGCTCCTAGAGCCAGGGCGCGGCTCGCACCGCCCAGCCTGACCCCGAACGCCACCACGGCCACGCGTCCCGCCAGAACGGGCAAAACAATACCCACGGTGGCCCCGAACAGAAAGGGCGGTGACCCTCCGGTCCGGTCGGCCGCCCATCGGATGGCAAGGAAGCCCGGCAGCAGGACCCCGAGCAGTACAAGGATCCAAAGGGTCGACGCCAGATCCGGGCCGACGCCATCAACAACCCGAAGAGCACCGACGGTGACCGGGAACCACAGGCTGATGCCGCGGCGAGGGACGGCCACGGCCAGGAGGGCGGCTCCGAGAGCCAAAAAGGGCAAGTAGGTCGTGAACGCCGCGCTGAAGAAGTTCCAGGAGGCGCTCGACGGACGCGGATAAGCCGCGACCGTCTCCGTCGCGGCCAGGATCAAACTGGCGGTGGCAGCCGCCACCATGCTTCTGGCCATTGTGCCGGGAGGCTCGCTTGGCGCCGACGCCCTGATCAGCATCTCGAGTCGCTTGAGTGGCCCCATTGCACCCGCGGCTTCAATTGATGACGATGGGCTCCCGC
>JAENWE010000054.1 GCA_016650185.1 Vicinamibacteria bacterium
CTTGCGATAAGGTGCGTGCAGATGCTGAGCAAGCTGGAGCAGGCGCTCTCGAAGCCCGCGAAGGGCGAGGCTGAGGAGGCGATGGCGTGAGCTTCTCGTTGGATATTTCGCACCCCGGGTAGGGGTCCAATGGGAGTTGGAACCGCCAAGGTGAAGGCAGATATGAGCTTCGGCGGGTCAGATTCTGGGACGAGTTGGAGGCGTGCGTATTCCGCCGAAGAAAGTCACCGATTCCGGCTGAAGGAGGCCACCCATTTCCGGCTCAAGAAAGCGAGGGCATCGGCTGCAGCCGCGGACATCCGGGCGCCTTCCTTCATGGCTTCGGCAGGGGAGCGCGCTGCGTGACCGCGAAGGACGTAGCGGCGGCAGGGCGTTATGGGATCTACCGAAGGGCAACTCCCCAGATGCGGAAGAGATCGACCGTCTCTTCGTTAGTCAGTCCAGCCGCGCCGCCATTTTTTGCGCCCCGCCACCGTTCTGAACGCGCCAAGCGGTTTCGGAGAGATTCTTGCCTCGCGCTCGTCGATTTGATCGTCTATCAGGCAGCGGCCTTCTGCGCCGTTGTTTTCAATGACTCGAGCGCCTTGTCGAGCACCGGGTCCTTCCCGGGCGCGCCTATGGCCTCGAATGACTCCGGGTTGCGCACCAGGTTCTTCGGGGTGAGACCCTTGCCGTTGATCGGCTCACCTTTCGGGGTGAGGTAACGGGAGACGGTCAGCAGGAGACCCCCGCCACTGTCCAGCGGAATCTGCTTCTGAATCCCGGCCCGACCGAAAGTGTTCTCACCGAAGAGGGTGGCGCGTTTTGCGTCCAGAAGACAGGCGGCCGCGATCTCGGTGGCGCCCGCGGTTCCCCGATCCACGAGGATGGCGAGCGGGCCATCGTAGGGACTGGACACATTGTTCGCCACAAGAGTCTGTTCCGGAGCATTGCGGGCGGCCAACTTGGTGACGACGCCGCTCTTGATGAACAACTCGGCAAGAGGAACCGCGTTTTTCAGCGGTCCGGTGGCCGAGTTCCGAAGATCCAGCACGAGGGAGTGGGCGCCCTGCGCCTGCAACGAGGAAATGGCCGCTTTGAGCGCGTCGGCCATGCCGTCACCGACATCGGCGACCGCGATGTAGCCGACGCCGCCGTCCAGAAGATGAGCGACTGGAAACGTGGGAGCCGGCCGCTCTCGCACCAGACGGTTGTCGCCTGCCTCGGTCCCGGATTTGAAGATCGCCACGGAGACGGTCGTGCCCGGCTCCCCCTCCAGAAGCCTCTCGCCCTTGACCACGGTCAGGTTATGAGTGTGTTTCCCGTCGATGGTCTTGATGAAGTCGCCTGCCTTCATCCCGGCTTTTCGGGCGGGAGACCCGGGCCGCGTGGCCACGACGGTCAGGAATCCGAAACGCCGTCCGAGAACGATGCCCGTATCCGCCGAAGCGTGTTTGCCGGACTGCAGGATCTTGAAATCGTCGGCATCGAGATAGCCGCTGTCTCCATCGAGGGCCTCGAGGAGACCACTCTCCGCCGCATCCAGAGTTCGATCCATATTCACGGGATCGACATAGGAGTCGCGGATCATCGAGACGACCTCATGGAAGATCGACAACTGGGTGTAGCCGGTGTCTCCAAGAGCGCGACGCATCAAGGGCCCGGAGGCCAGGTACAGCACGAAGGCCGTGGAAGCCAGGGAAAGCACAAAACGACTTCGGGAAGTCATGGCGGGATTATAGGGATGCGGGCCGGTTTGGGGCCGAGGGCGGGAAGGCCCCTGTGGGGGTTCAGGGCTTTTTCAGCCAGTCAAGAGGGTCTTCCGGCTTCCCCTGTACCCGGACTTCGAAGTGAAGACCGCTTCCGGTGACCCGCGTGTTGGGCAGCAGGCCCAGAAGCGATCCTTCGACGACGTCGTCTCCGGGCGCCACCTTCAGCTCCCCGAGACGTCCATACAGAGTGTGTTCGCGATGCCCATGGTCGACGATGACCAGCATCCCGTAGCCCACGAACTGATCGGCGAAAACCACTCGTCCTTGGTGAACGGCGTGAACTTCAATTTCGGGGAAGGCGTCGATCTCGATACCTTGCTGGATCGTGCGAGTGCCGAATTGGGGATCCCGCTCGACCCCGAACTTCTTGACCAGACTTCCGCGGACCGGCCAGACCAGGTCCCCCTTTCTGTTGCCGAGCGGAATGTCTCCCCGAAAGGGAGCGATCGGCGGAGCCGATTCCTTTTCGAGCCTCGCCTCGCCGGACTCGCCGAGAAGACGTAGCAGCTCGGCCTCGCGCTGCCGGTACTCCTCCGCCAACGCTTCCTGGAGGGCGCGTTCCCTGGCAATTTCTTCGAATCTCGCCTGTTTGCTCGATTTCTGGCTCGAGAGCGTCCCTCGGGCCTGGTTCAGGCGGCGTCTCGTCTCAACGCTCTCGGCCGTTCGCTTCTTCAGCTGGTCTTCCAGACCGCTGAGCTCGGTCAAGCTGGCCCTGAACATCTTTATCCGATCGCTGTCGGCACTCGCGATTCTCGAAACGTAGCGGTAGCCCCTCAGAACGTCCGCGGGGTCGTCGAGAGAGAACAGCAGACGTGCGTAGGAGAGCTCGCCCAGCTTGCTCAAGGCGGCAAGGCTCTTCAGAACACGTGGGCGGGTCACCTCGATTCTCTGCCTCGTGCTCTGGACGTCTTTGATGGTGGCATCGAGCAGTCGCGAGGTCTGCTTGAACTCGAGCTCGGCCTCATCGAGTTTGTGGGCGGCGAGGCGAAGATCGAGGTCTATCGAATCGAGATCCCTCAGGGTCGACTCGGCCTGAGTCTGGAGTCTCAGTATTTCCTTCTCCACCGCCATCCGGCGAGCGCGGACCATGGCCAGCCGAGCCGTGTCCGACCCGGACGGGCCGGCATGGCTTTCAAGGCCCGGGGACAAGCGCGAGGGCTTCTCGGTGGCGGTTAGCGCCGGCGTTGCCTCGGGCCTGCGGGCTGGTGGCCTGGCCTTCCTGGAGGGGCGCGGTTTCTGCTCGGTTGATGTTGGGGCGGCATTGACCCGACGGATCGCTGCGGTACGGGTCGGAGCCAGGTTCGCGATCGCGAGGGAGGCCAGAAGAAGCGCGACCCCTCTCAGCATCAGCGCAGCGGTTTTCCGTCGTAGTCCTTGGGAAGGGGAACGCTGAGAAGCTCCAGGATGGTGGGAGCGAGGTCCATGATGTGGGGCGACGCATTCGAGAGTTTCTTCGACGAGAAGAAGATGCCCCCGCTGATCTCGGTGGCGGTGGCGCAATGGTCGCCGCTCCACTTGCGATTGTTGTTCTCGACCACGGTTCTTTGCACGCCGCCCATGGTGTCCTGCCAGCCCACCCGATACCCATCGTTGAAACCGACCTGGAGGTCGGGCGCGTTCTTGAGGAACTCTCCCTTGTAGATGTCATCCCGCTTGTAGACCGACCTGAAAATCCGGGCCTTGTCGTCGGGATCCTCGATAGTCACCAGCTTGTCGACAATTTCCTTTTGAAGGGCGTCGTATTCGGCGCCGGGTGAGACGATCCCGCGACTCTCCCGACCTTTCAGGTTGAAGTAGATCTGCCCGAGCCCGAGGGCATAGGCCCGGGTGCGCGACCAGTCGACACCCTCCCAGAACTGGCCGCGACCGAACAGATCGTCGAGGCCCTTCTTGGGGCTCTCCTGGCCGTCGAAAACCATGTAACCGTTCTGCACGAGCCAGGTATTCAGATTCACGCCACGACGGAAGGTGTGGAATCCGTGGTCCGACATCACCATCAGAGTGACGTTTTGGGGGAGCTTTTCCTGGAGCTTGCCGACCAGGGCATCGGCACGGCGGTAGATTTTTTCAATGGCGTCGCCATACCGGTCGGCCAGGGCCTTGTCGTACATCGGATGCTTGAGATCGATGAGGCGGAAGAACATGTGGGAGACACGATCCGTGGTCTCGATGGCGGCCACAAAGAGGTCCCAGTCGTCGCGTTTCAGGTTTTCAAAAATCACCCTCTCCCGGTCGTCAAAAGCCTTGTCCGCGTCGTAGAGGAACGACGCTTCGTCGGTCCTCAGTTCCTGGAGCGACTTGTCCATCGACTCCGCCCAGCCGATGGTGCGATAAAGACCCAGTTTCCTGGCGAGGTCGGGGGCGAACGAATCGGGCTTGCTGATCGGGGTGGGCGGATCGCGCGGGTCGAAGTTTGCGGGATGAGCATAGATCTGCAATTCGCTGTCCGCCTTCTGGATGAAGAACTGCGTCATCGCGTGCAGCTTGATCACGAAATTCACCTTGAAAGTCAGGGGAACCCATCCACTCCATTCGCCTTGCTTCAGCGACAGCTTGGTTCCCTGAATTTCAAGGTCTACCTTCCCGGAGTTCTCGGTCCAGTTGATGGAAATCGGAATGTTGATGTCTTTGATGTCCCGCAGCGCGGTGAGCCGGGCCTGGTCCTTTTCGGAAAGTTCGCCGGTCTTCTGCTTCGCGCGTAGCGCCGCTTCTTCCTGCTTCAGAACCGGGCTTTCGGGCCCGCGGAGATAGGTCTTTGAAACGCCGCCGTCGAAAAGCAGTCGCTTCAAATAGCCGCCGAACTCCGGGCTTCCCTCCTCGAAGGAGGACAGATCCGTGGACCAGTAGTAAAAAGTCCCGATCGTGCCGCGAATATCCGGAACGGGCAGCCCGGAGAGCATCTCTCCATGCTCGATGGTCTCGGGCGGGAAGGTGACGGGCACGGTGAGGACGGTGCTGTTCACGCCGTCCAGTCCCGCGCTCACCCAGAAGGAAGTTCCCCCGCGAGTTGAAAGCGGTAGTGGCCGGGCGATAGGGAAGGTACCCCACAACAGTTTCAAGGGATGGGTGGTCCGGTCGACCATGGCCAGATCCGGCATGTAGGTGTCGAGATCGCGGATCAGGAAATCGTAGATGTTGTGCTTGCCTGGGTTCACCCCGGTCGCGAAACTGGCCCAGGCCACCGGCGATTCGGAGGGCTGGGTGGTCTCAAGAGTCCGGTAAGTGCCTGACTCCGCCAACTTCTGGAGGTTCGGCAGCTTGCCCTCGGCCATGAACCTGCTGGTGAGGGTGGGATCCATCCCGTCAAAGCCCATCACGAACACTCGTTCGGCGGACCGGCGGACCGGCTTCGTGGTCTTGGGCGAGCAGGCGGGAACGACAGCCACGGCGAGGGCCAGGGCGAGTGCGGTCTTGAGGCGACCGCGGTCTGGGAACAGGCTCATAGCCGTCAAGTTTATGGCGGCAGGCCGCGCCCTCCCTATCGGGTCAGACTTCCTTGAGCGCTGCGGCCAGGTCGGACAGGCCCTTCTTGCCGTCCGCGTAGAACATGAGCGTGTTTGGAAGGGCGAACAGAGGGTTCGGTATGCCCGCGAATCCCGGCGACAGACTCCTCTTGAGAACGATCACGGTGCGGGCCTGATCGACATCCAGGATGGGCATGCCGGCGATGGGGTTGCCCTTGGGTTCGCGAGCGATCGGATTCACTATGTCGTTGGCTCCGATGACGATGGCTACGTCGGTTTCCTTGAACTCCGGATTGATCTCGTCCATCTCCTTGACCTGATCGTAGGGAATGTCGGCCTCGGCCAGGAGGACGTTCATGTGGCCGGGCATGCGGCCGGCCACCGGATGGATGGCGTAGGTGACCCGGGCGCCCCGGGCCGCCATTTTGGTGACCAGGTCCTTGAGAGCGTGCTGGCCCTGCGACACGGCCAGACCGTACCCCGGCACGATGACCACGCTCTGCGCCTCGGCCAGGAGCATGGCGATTTCTTCGGCGGAGGCGGACTTCACCTTCCCTCCATAAACATCGTCAGCCTTGGCCGCGGTGGAAGCGTCCATGGCCCCGAGGAGCACGTTCGCCATCGACCGGTTCATGGCTTTGCACATGATCTGGGTCAGGATGAGGCCGGAAGCGCCCACCAGAGACCCGGCGATGATCAGCATGGAATTGTTGAGCACAAATCCCGTGGCCGCCGCGGCAATGCCGGAGTAGGAGTTCAAAAGGCAGATCACGACCGGCATGTCCGCGCCGCCGATCGCGACCACGAGGAGCACGCCCAGAAGGGAAGCGATTCCAGCGGAGATCCAGAACCACTGCTCGGCCTGGGGCAGGACGATCATCGGGATCATGGCCAGAACAGAGAGGCTGAGCAGCGAGAACACCGCGGTCTTGTGCGCGCTCAGTCGAAGGCCGTTAAGAAACTTCCATTCTTCGAGTTTTCCGTAGGCCACGAGGCTGCCCCAGAAGGTGACCGAACCCACGATGCCGGAGAGTCCGGTGGCGATGAGGGCCTGCAGGCCGGGCGCATCGCCCGCGTGGAGCGAGCCGCCGGCCACGAAAAGCGAGGCCCCGCCGCCGAAGCCGTTCAGAAGCGCCACCATTTGCGGCATACCGGTCATGGGCGTCGACTTCGCGAGCCAGGCCCCGATGGCGGCCCCGATCAAAATGGCGGCGGCCACCATGGAGACGTTCAGACTCCTGGTGTTGAGGACGGTGATCACGATCGCGAGGAGCATGCCGAACGAGCTGATCGTGTTGCCGCGCGCGGCGGTGCGCGGCGACGACATCATCTTGAAGGCCAGAATGAAGCAGACCGCTCCGATCAGGTAGCCCAGATTGACGACACCTTGCGTCATGATCATCAGGCTCAGCCCTTCCTGAACATCTTGAGCATGCGGTGGGTCACGCCATACCCACCAACCACGTTGATGGTGGCGAGAACGATCGCGATGAAGGCCAGGCTCTCCACCAGAAGGCCTCCGTGACCAGCCAGGGACAACGAGCCCACGATGGTGATTCCGGAGACGGCGTTTGAGCCCGAGGTGAGGGGCGTATGCAGCGGAGGCGGCACCTTTCGGATCACCTCGAAGCCGACAAAAACCGCGAGGACGAAAATCGTGAGGGCGGCGATGAATTGGTCCATGTCTTTTATTCCAGAGTTCCAGAAGCCATCGTGACGGAGGCCAGGCCCAAAGCCTCACGCACCCGGGGTTGCACCACGGCTCCGCCACGCGCCACCAGAACGTCCCGCACAATCTCATCCTCCATGTCGAGGACCAGCTCGCCCTTCTTCACGATGAGCTTGAGAAAATTCAGAATGTTGCGGGAGAACATCTGGGAGGCGTGCGCGCCCAGGCTCGAAACCACGTGGGTGGGACCGAGAACGGAGACGGCCCCGACGCTTTCGGTGGCGCCCGCCTTCGTGACTTCGCAGTTCCCGCCGTATTCGGCCATAAGATCGACCACCACGGAGCCGGGGCGCATGGCTTCCACCATGGCGCGGGTCACCAGAATCGGCGCCTTCTTTCCAGGAACACCCGCGGTGGCGATCACCACATCGCTTTCGGAGACCGCCTTCAGCATGGCCGCGCGCTGCCTCGCGAGAAAATCCTCGCTGACCGCTTTCGCGTATCCGCCCGTGCCTTCGGCCTCGCTCGAATCCACTTCGATTTCAAGGAACTTGGCGCCCAGGGACGCGACTTGTTCTTTGGCCGCGGCCCGGACGTCGTAGGCGAGGACGCTCGCCCCCAAGCGCTTCGAGGTCGCAATGGCCGAGAGACCGGCGACGCCCACGCCCATGATCAAGACCCGGGCGGGAGCCAACGTCCCCGCGGCGGTCATCATGAGAGGGAAAACCCGGGGCAGGGCTTCGGCGGCGAGCAACACTCCGCGATAGCCAAGCAGGGTCGCCATGGAGGACAGGACGTCCATCGACTGGGCCCTGGTGATCCGAGGCAGAAGTTCGAGCGCGATGATCGAGGCGCCGCCTTTGGCCAGGGCCTCGTGGGGTCCGGGTTTCGAGAGGGCGTCGCCCATGCCCACGAAGAGTTGATCGCTTCGCCCCGGGCCCTTGAGGCCGGTTTCGGGCGAGACAAACAGCGCCACCGGGCAGGTAGCCAGAAGCTCTTCGCGGGTCTTCGCCATGGTGGCGCCCGCCGCTTCATAGGCGGAGTCCGTGTAGGTGGAGGCTGCGCCCGCGTCCGCTTCGATCACGATCTCGGCGCCAAGCGCCTTTAGGACTTTAAGATCCGCCGGCACGATCGCTACGCGTTTTTCGCCGGACGGAGTTTCTTTGAGGACGCCTATGCGAAGGGACATGTCATGGTCAAGTATCGCCGATAATGGCTGTCCTTGTGCTACTTTGGCGGCCCAGACATGAAAGCGATTTCCATTATCGGGTCCACCGGATCGATCGGTGAGAGCACTTCGGCGGTTATCGACGCCTTCCCCGATCGCTTTCGGGTGGTCGGGCTCGCGGCCGGAAGCAATGTAGAAAAACTGGCGGCTCAGATCGCGAAATTCCGACCTCGAATCGTGTCAGTAGGAACCGAGGAGGCGCTTTCGGCCCTCGGCGGATTGGTGGACTTGTCCGGGGTGGACGCGGGCTTCGGTGAAGAGGCGATGGTAAGGGTGGCGACCGCGCGAGACGCCTCGCTCGTGGTGGGGGCCGCGGTGGGAGCGGCCGGCCTGGCGCCCACCCTCGCCGCCATTCAGGCGGGCAAGGATGTCGCCCTCGCGAACAAGGAAACTCTGGTCATGGCCGGAGAGATCATGACCCGCGAACAGAGAGAGCGCGGCACGAAACTTCTGCCCATCGACTCCGAACACTGCGCTCTCCATCAGTGCCTCGTCTCCCGCGACCTCGCCAGTGTGAGCAAGCTATGGCTCACCGCTTCCGGCGGGCCGTTCCGCCAGCGCGACGCGTCCACCTTCGGCGCCATCACCATCGAGGAGGCGTTGAATCATCCGACCTGGCGCATGGGCCGGAAGATCACCATCGATTCAGCGACTCTCATGAACAAGGCGCTTGAAATCATCGAGGCGCACTGGCTCTTCGGTGTGCCGGGAAACCGCATCGATGTGGTGGTTCACCCTCAGTCCATCGTTCACTCGATGGTGGAGTTCGTCGATGGGACCCTGCTGGCCCAGCTCGGACGGACGGATATGCGGATGCCTATCCAGTACGCGCTCAGCTATCCCGAGGTTTGGGCCACGCCGCTCCAACCCATGGACCTGGCCGCCGCGTTGTCGTTGACCTTCGAACCTCCCGATCACGGTCGTTTCAAGAGCCTCGGCCTCGCGCATCAGGCCCTCGAGCGGGGAGGCACAACACCCGCAGCCATGAACGCCGCCAATGAGGTGGCGGTTCAGGCGTTTCTGGACGGTGAGATCCCTTTCACCACCATCACCCAGGTGGTGGGCGATGTGGTCCAGGGCCACTCCCGGGGCGAAGCCACCGCCATAGGCGATGTCCTCGCGGCCGACCGCGCCGCTAGAGAACAGGCGAGGAACGCCTGCGCCGCCCTGAGAATCTGAACTCCTCTCGGCTATCTGGTGAGCCAGAGCAGCGACAAAGCCAGTGCGGCAGGAGCGGCCTGAATCATGAAAATGCGTCTCGACACCGTGGCGGCCCCATAGCCCCCCGCCACCACCACGCAGGAGAGGAAGAAGGTCTTCACCGCGAAGGCCTGCGCGGGCGGCGAGGTGAGGAGTCCCCAGATGAGACCCGCGGAGAGGAATCCGTTGTAGAGCCCCTGATTCGCGGCCAGGGTCGCTGAAGCCTGCGCGCGTTCAAGCGTGTTCTTGAAGGTCTTGAGTCCAAAGGGCTTCGTCCACAAGAACATCTCCAGGACGAGGAACCACGCGTGAAGAAACGCCACAACGACCACAAGAGCGTCGGCCAGCGTGGTCACAGCCATTCCCGACGGTCCCGAAGTCCTGGCCGGCTCCGGGGGTCAAACTCACATGGAGTCGCGGTTTTCAGCTTCACCCAACTAGACTCCCCAGTCTTTCCCAGCATGATTGGAACCCCCCTGATTTGATGGACGTCATCAGCAGCTTCGCCAACTCTACCGTTGCCCTCATCGTAGTTCTTGGCATCATCATCTTCTTCCACGAGTCGGGCCATTTCCTGCTGGCCAAAGCCTTCGGGATGCGCGTCTTCATCTTCTCCTTCGGTTTCGGAAAGCGACTCTTCGGCTTCACCCGGGGCGATACCGACTACCGCGTTTCCCTGATTCCGCTCGGCGGCTACGTCAAGCTCGAAGGCGAGCCGGATGACGTGATTTCCGAGGACACCGCCCCACGCGGCGACGGGAACGATTTCCTGTCCAGGCCGCGTTGGCAGCGGCTTATCGTCTATTTCGCCGGCCCGGCCATGAACGCGGTGCTCGCGGTTTTGACCTTCACCATCATCTTCATGCTCGGGGTGGGTGTCCCTGGCGTCCGCTACGATCAGCCCACCATCGGCGCCATTGACCCTGGCTCGCCCGCGGCCGCGGCCGGCCTTGAGCCGGGCGACACCATCACGACATTCGACGGCGAGGTCGCGGAGGATTGGGAACAGGTCCAGATCGGCATCCTGATGCGCCCCAATCGGGACATCACCATGGAAGTGGCCCGGGGCGCGCAGCGTCTGGCCAAGACCGTGCATTCACGCATGATCGACGAGCGCATGGGCGACATCGGCGTGTTCCCTCTGGTGCGGATCGGCCAAGTGCTGAAGGACTCGCCCGCCGAAGCCGCCGGTCTCAAGCCTGACGACGGCCTTCTCCGGGTCGCCGGGGCTCCGTTGCAGTCCTTCGCGGACGTTCCGGAGAAGGTCCGAGCCGCCAAGGATCAGCCGATCGCATTCGAAATCCTGCGCGGTGAAGAACGCCTCACCCTCAACATCGCGCCCAAAGAAGGCCGGGTCGGCATCGGTGAGAAGTTCATCGTTAAGAAATTCGGGTTCGTCCGGGCCTTCAAGGAGGCGGGGCGAGAGACCTGGGATCGCACCGTCCAGATGGTGGGCCTGCTGAAGCAACTCCTCACCTTCCGGGTGGCGGCGAAGTCGGCCCTCTCCGGGCCTATCGGCATCGCCCAGGCCGCGGGTGAAGCCGCTCGCACCGGCATTGTGTCTTTGCTGTTCCTGATCGCGCTGCTCTCGATCTCGGTGGGCGTTTTGAATTTGTTCCCCATGGCGCCGCTTGACGGCGGCCACATCGCGGTGCTGCTCGCGGAGATGCTGATTCGAAGGGAACTTTCGGAAAAGGTGAAGCTGGTATTCATGAACGCGGGCTTCGTGCTCATCATGGCCCTGATGGTCTTCATCGTGTATTCGGACCTCTCGAAGCTCCCGTGGCTCTCGCCTTACCTGCCCTAGCAGCCCGTGGTGAAAGTCCCTCCGCGCCGAAAGCGGATCTTTTCCGCCGTCTCTGGGTTGCCAAACCTTGAAATACTCCAGGGTATTACTGCGGTTCGGCGCCTTGATCTGACGAAAAATCTCTCGCTTTCGTTCGCGTTCGACTTTCACCACGGACTCCTAGCGAATCGGCTGGAGAACGACGAAATACTGGTAGGGCAGAAACGTCTCCTCCCCCACGGGTATGAACGAGGCTCGGAGCGCATCGGCCAAAAATGCTTCCTTGGCCACCCGACGAGCCAGAATCGGCCCCTGCGGAGTCTCGCGTTTCTGGAAATCGATATTGACGAGCCGCCCTCTCGCCTTGAGGGATTTCCCCAGCCTGCGCAGAAACGCCGGGCCGTTCGGGAAAAGGTGATAAGTGTTCACCACCAGGATCACATCGCAGGCGGCCTTCGGCAGCAGAGGGTCGTCGGGAAGGCCGAGAATCGGGGTCACATTCGAAAGACGAGCCTGACTCACCCGGTCCCGGAGGGCGTCGATCATGGTGGCCTCGACGTCCTCGGCGTAAACCCAACCCGAGCTCTCAAGGCGGCGGGCGGCGCGCAGAGCAAAGTAGCCCGGACCTGAGCCGACGTCGCATAGCGTGTCGCCGGTTTTTAGGTCGAGGGCCCGGATCACCTCATCCGGTTTTTGCCATTCCGCCCGGCCCGGCTCTTCGAGACTCGCGATGTAGCCCGCCAGGTCGGTGGCGGGTTGCGGAGTCGATGCGCGCTCGGGTGCTTGGGCCTTCCCCCCCGAAGAAAAGGCGGCGATCGCGAAGATAACGGTCAGAATGATGGGCTTCATGAGGAACCGGAAGAAGGCTACTGCTTTTTCTTTGGCGAGAGCAGCGGATCGTCAAGCCGAGCCTCCAGCAAGCCACCCCCGGAAGCGGCGATGATCAGGCGAGACCCACCGCCCCCGCTCTCACCCTCAGAAGTCTCGATGGCGAGGGCGAAGGTGCGCTGCGAGGGGAGGCCCTCGGCCTCAATTGGCCGGAAGGTCGCGCCTTCATCCTCCGAGACGAAAACGGTCCTGATGTCGGCATCGGCGGCGAACACCTGCTTTCGATTGGGATGCTGGGTCAGGCCGGTGACCCGCCCCAGGGGCGTGCTGGCATTGAACCAGTTCCGCCCGGCGTCTCGGCTGAGGAGGAGACCATGGGACGTGGCGGCGAAGATCTTCTCGTCGCTTCCGCTCGCAAAGTCCAGTCGCTTGAGCCCGCGAAGACCGACCGAGGCGGCCGGTCGAAAAGCGATCCCATCATCCGACACGTAAACCGCAAGAGGCGTCGCGACCACCACAAGGCCCGAGGGAGCGATGGCCAGCGTCTCGACCGAGCGGCCGGAACCGAGACGCACGACGGTCCAGGTCACCCCTCGGTCCTGGCTGACGAACAAGCCCTGGTCCGTGGCCACCAGAACCTGGGAGCCATGGATGCGCAGGTCGAGAACTTGAGGATGCGCGTCGACGCCGTTCGCCTCGAGGGACAGCCTCGTCCAGGGCGAGCCGTGAGCGGAGCCTTGAAACACCCCATCGTCAGTGCCCAGGATCAGGCGGCCCCCTTCTTGAACTCCCACCATGCGCATCTCCCGGCCCTCGGGAATCTCGATTCTGCGCCAGAGATCGCGATCCCGATCCAGCTCAAAAAGGCCGCTGTTCTTCGACCCGTCCGCGCCCGTGCCAACGAGAAGGCGGTGTCGCGGCTCGTCCGGAACGATCTGACGAACCAGCCTTTCCCGAAAACCGTCGTTCGACGGCAGCCAGGTCCGTCCGAAGTCGGTCGACAACAAAAGGCCCTCGCCTTCGACTCCGGCCAGAACCCGGCCACCACCCAGGGAAATCAGAGCATTGACGATCAGGCCGGTGGGTGTGGTGCGCACGAATGTCTTGGCGTCGTTGTCGCTCACGTACACGCCGTCGGTGGTGCCCGCATAGAACGTGTCGGGGCGATTGTGGTCCTGGGCGAAGGCGCGCGTTCTCCGGCTGACCGACGGGATGCCCAGAACTTTGCTCCACGAAGCACCCTCGTTCTTCGAGCGCCAGATGCCGGTGCAGGCGGTGGCGAAAACCGTGGAGGGCTCACGTCGATCCAGAGTCAGGGTCATGACGTCGGAATCATTGATCATGCCCTGTTGAATCGGACGCCAGGTGCGCCCGCCGTTGTCGGTTCGCCAGGCCAGGTGAGCGGTTCCGACCAGAATGTGGCTTTCGTTCCGGGGATCGATGGCCACCGAGCCAATGAGCTTCAAGTCGCGATGGTCGCGCCGCGAGATCCGCTCGAAGGACGCCCCCGAATCGAGAGAACGAAAGACCCCGTTCTTGGTGACCACCACAAACGTGCTCGGATTCGAGGGAGCCCGGGCCAGGCCGCGGACGGCTTCTCCGTCCAGTCCGGCCCCGATCATCTCGAAGGTGACTCCGTGGTCGGAACTTCGGGCGAACCCGCCGCCGGTGTCATCCAGGTTCCAGAAGGAGGCGAAGACCTCTCCACTCTCGGTCACCAGCAAATCGTCAAGGCTTGCGCCACGAAGAGGAAATCCCGGGTCAAGCCGGCTCCACGAGACCCCGGCATTCAAGGACCGGTACAAAATGCCGTCAACCGTTCCCGCGTACACCCGCCGCGGGTCGGTCGGATCCTGGGCCAGCGACCTCACATCGCCGCCCGGCGGACCTATTGCCTTGAACCGCAGTGCCGCCTGCGCTGACCCGCTAAGCCCGAAGAGCGCCAGCAGGGCGAGTTGGCTGCAACCAGTCATGATCCGACGAAATTTCATCCCCATCCGCAAGAAACCCTGGAAGCAAGAAGCCCATTTCCTCGACCCCCAGGACGAGGGGGAGGAGTTTGGCTTGCGAAAAAAACGAGAGGCGCGGAGAATCGACGGTGAAGTCGATGTCCGCGCCCCTTTCCGGCTCAGCCCCTTTTCAGAGCCTTCACCGGAGTTACATGCTCGGCATTTCGGCGCCGTCCGGCACGAAGGTGAGCTCGGCACGACGCCCGCCGCCAACTCCGGCTCCGCGGGTGGTGATGCGGGAGGCATCGATCCCGCGCTGCTTGACCATGTAGTCCCTCACCGCCTCGGCGCGCTTGCGGGAAAGGACATCGGGATTTCGTTCACCCTTTTCCGCATGGCCCACGATGAGCAGACGGCTCGCCGGATCCTGGCGGAGACGGCTCGCCATATCGTCGAGGACGGATTTGTCGATGTTGTTGAGGCGTGTGCTGTTCTTCGGGAACGGGCCCACGGAGGCGGTCACGGTCGGAGGCTTCGGCTTCGCTTCGATCATGACGTGTCGCGACGCCTGAGCGCTGTGATCATGGCCGTCGTTCACGGTGACCGTGACCACGACATCAGTGCCCGCAGGCAAGCAGCCGGGTTCGAGGGTGACATTGGCTCCATCTCCGACGGTGCGGCCGGCGGAGGTGGTCCAGGCGTAGGTCAGAGTGTCGCCGTCCGGATCCGCGGCATTCGCGCGGAAGCCGACGGTGTCGCAGGTGATGACGTTGGTCTTGTCGGCATCAAGCGAGACGGTCGGCGGGCGATTCTCTACCCGGGGCGCGGGCGGTGCTGGAGGCGGAGGCGGAGGGGGAGGCACGTAGATTTCGCGACCCGCTGCGGCGCCGGCGTAACCGATCGAGAGAATCTTGCCGCTCTTCGTCGCGGAACTGCTCGATCCCGTGCTGTTGAAGTGGAGGTTTCGGGAATAGGCAGGACGAACGAAGAAACCCTTGCCAAAGAAAAGGGCGGGGCCAATCATGAGATCCACCGGATTGACCTGCTTGAAATCGCCGCCCGAGTAGCTGGACCCGGTGACCTCGGCCTGAATCTGGAATTTTCGGTAGACCGGAGCGGAGAAACCCACTCCCCAGCGCAAGGCGTTGCCGAGATCGAAGCCCGTCGGATCGCTGTTGGTGAGGAATCCGACGGCTCCATGGAGTTCCGCGCTGTTGTTCAGCGATTTCGAAAGAAGGAGATCGACGCCGAAGGAAACCTTC
The DNA here is from genome assembly GCA_016650185.1 of Vicinamibacteria bacterium. Lineage (GTDB taxonomy): Bacteria > Acidobacteriota > Vicinamibacteria > Fen-336 > JAGNNV01 > JAGNNV01. The sequence continues at coordinate 15,138 of JAENWE010000054.1, forward strand.
CCGGTGCCAAGCCCCTTGTCGAAAGAAGCGGTGGGCAGCTTGATGGTCGGACGCAGCGCCAGACCCACTCCGTCTCCGGCATAGTCGTCGAGGAACTTGTACTTCAGGCCGATGATCGCGTCAGAGGCGCCGGTCTGCCAGCCCGGAGAGCTGGACTGTCGGCCCGCGTTGGGGTAGTTGTTCACATACCCCGGGTCGGTGATTCTGTCCACATCGTTTCGCTGGATGCCGAAAGTGCCGAAGATCTCGGCCTTCGACGAGAGACCGTAGCCGAGGCTCACACCGATGGTCGAGGCATCGAGGTCCTTGGGATTGCGGTCAAGATTGTTGCGGTAAAGGCTGAAGGATGTCTTGCCTTTGGCCACGGTGTAGGCCGAGGGGAGGAAGAACAATCCTGAGGAGCCGGAGAAGGAAGGAGTGAGTGGACGCGCCTCATAGTCCTTTCCGTCGATGCTGATGATCCAGGTCCTGACGTCCCCGCTCAGGACGCTGCCCGCGGGGGCAGTCTGGGCGAAGCCTGAGGTCGCGGCAACCGCGAGAGTCAGGGCGCTCAGGGATAGGAAGGCTTTGTGTTTCATTGAAAATTTCTCCACGATTTAGGAAGGCAGTCGAGGGGAACAAGTGCCCGAGGACTCGCCGAGAGGATACCGCGGGAGGGCATGTGGCATTGTGCGCTTCCGTACATAGGCAAGATTAGCAGACTCAAGAGCTTCGTCGCGGCTCAATCAGGTCCATCCCATCGAGGTACGGGCGCAGGATCTTCGGAATTACCACGGCGCCGTCCTGGCGCTGATAGTTCTCGAGAACCGCCACCATGGTCCTTCCTACGGCCAGGCCGCTACCGTTCAAAGTGTGTGCGAAACGGGGCTTGGCCCCGCGCTCCTTGCGGTACCTGATCTGAGCGCGACGTGCCTGAAAATCCTTGCAGTTCGAGATGGACGAGATCTCACGATAGGCGTTCTGACCGGGCAACCAGACTTCGATGTCGTAGGTCTTGGCTGAGCCAAACCCCATGTCGCCGGTGGACAAGAGCACGACCTGGTAGGGCAGTTCGAGGCGCTTCAGCACCTCCTCGGCGTCGCTCACCATCGACTCGAGTTCATCCATCGAGTTCTCGGCGGTCGTGAGCTTGACGAGCTCCACCTTGTGGAATTGATGCTGTCGGATGAGGCCACGCACGTCCTTGCCGTAAGAACCCGCCTCCGATCTGAAGCAGGGCGTGAAGGCCACGAACTTCTTAGGCAGCTCCGCGGCCTCGAAGATTTCGTCGCGATGAAGGCAGGTGAGAGGCACCTCGGCGGTGGGAATCAGATAGAGCTCGCGGTCGCTGGTGCCAGTCTTAAAAAGATCGGTTTCGAACTTCGGAAGCTGCCCGGTGCCCACCAGGGTCTCCGGCAGCACGAGATAGGGTGGAATGACCTCCAGATAACCGCGCTCCTTGGTATGCAAGTCGAGCATGAACTGAATCAGCGCCCGTTCGAGCCTTGCTCCCATGCCCCACAGACTCGAGAAGCGCGCGCC
>JAENWE010000055.1 GCA_016650185.1 Vicinamibacteria bacterium
CCCCACCCTCGATGAAGGACATCATTCATCGCGTCCCCGAGCCCAGGCTCGACGAACAATCTCTCTCTCGGGGCAGCGAAATCCCTGATTTCCCGTCCATCTATAAGGCCTCCGGCATCAAGGACCCGAGCCACGGCTTCACCGCCTACAAGGTCCTCGAAATTCTCTCCTCGCCCGACTTTGAAGGCCTCGATGGAAGGGCCAAGGCGGCGGCCCTGTCGGGGTTCCTGCGTATGAATCCGGCAGGGCCGGTCCCGATCGAAGACGTCATCCAGGACGCTCTCGCACGGGACAACGCCCTGGATGGGTTCGAGGGCTTCCTGCGCATGAAGCTGGATGCGCGAAAGGCGGATCGGGAAAAGGAAAACGCGTCCCTCCAGGCCGGCATCGACGAACTCGCCCGGAAGAACCGTGAAAAAATTCAGGAGAATCTCGAAGCGATCGCCAAGGAACTGGAGCGTTTCGCCTCCTGGCAGGCCAGAAAACGGATCGAAGAACAAAAGCTGTTCGAAGCGGTGGGGCCGTTCGTCGAAAAGAACCCGGTATCGGTTGGTAATTCTTCACCGGAACCAAGGGGTTAGGCGGCCCGAAGCGCCCCAAGCCCCCCCATCGCACCACACGCGCTCAACCAAGGAGGACATCCGCAATGTTCGGTCGGCTCGGCAGAATGATCAGATCCTGGATCGGTTTCTTCATCTCGTTCGGCGAGGACCCGGAGGTGATGCTCCAGGAATCGATCGAAGAGATGCGCAACACTCTTCCCAAACTGAACCAGATCCTGGTCACCACCCGGGCCACAGTCATCCGGCTCGAGCAGGAGAAGGACGAGATGGAGCGAAAGGAGAAGCAGCTCATAGCCTCCATTCAGGCGGCGCTCAAGGAGGGCAGTCCGGAGGCCCGGCGAATCGCTGAGGACGACGCCTCCACCCTCCAGCAGATTCGCGGCGAACTCACCGCCACCCGCGAGCAGTTCATGGCGGCATCGAACGCTTTCGAGAACGCGCAACTGACGGTTGACGACATCAAGGGCAGGCTCAAGACCAAGATCGAGCAATGCCGTCGGGCCATCCAGGAATCGAAGAAGGCCGCGGTTCTGAAGACCGCCTCGGCCGCTCTGGCGGAACTCGATACCTACGGAACCGCCTCCACCGCTGAGAAGTACCTCGACGAAATCAAACAGCGGGTCGCCGAGGGCAAGGCCTCGGTCGAGATCGCGACCGGCGGTCTGGATGTGGATCGGATCAAGATGGAGCGCAAGGCGCGCCAGATCCAGGCCCAGGGCATCCTCTCCGAGTTCGAAGTGGAGATGGGACTCAAAAAGCCCGACGCGGTGGCGGTGGCGGCCCCCTTTCCCGAAGCGGCTCCCGCGCAACCGCAGAAGACACCACAGGCTGGATCGTAAAGCTCCTCAGTGCTTGAGAAGTACCCTGTCCTCAAGCGAGCCCTCGCGAACCAGTACCAGGTGATCCTGGTGGGGGCCGCGGCCACGCTCGCGGTCGCCACCATCTCGCCTCTGCCCTTTCTGCTCTTGCTGGGCGGCGAGTTCATGGTGATGCCGTTCATGTTTGAGCGCCTCAAGCGACGGCTTGAAATTGAAAAGAAGTACGCCGCGCGCCAGAGCGAGAGCCTTTCCCAGAACGAGCGTTACGATCAGCTCCATCCCGATCAGAAGCTCCGTTACGACGGCCTCAAGAAGCTCTGCCGGCAGATTCAGGGCAACTACCGTGGCCTCACAACCGCAAGCCAGGGGATCCTCGCGGAGTACACCGACAAATTCGAGGCCATCCTCGCCACCTGCCTGCGCCGGCTCTGGCTGGTGCGAAAGTACGATTCGATGATTCACGCCTTCGACGTGGACAAGGTCAAGTCGGAAACCGAGAGGCTGACGGAGTCCCTGGCCGGGGACGGACTCTCGCCACGGGTCGCGGAGGCCTGGAAGCAGAACCTGGAGATCAAACAAAAACTCCTGGCCGCGGTCGACCGCAATATCGCCAACCGCGAAGCGCTGCTGGCGGAGCTCGACTCGCTGGAGTCGTTGTTTCAGTTGCTGCTCCAGAAGTCCCTCGCGGCCACCGACGCTCAGGCCTTTTCTCAAGAGATGGACGATCTGCTGTCCCAGGCCGATCAGGACGAGGCCAGCGTCAAGGAGATGGAACAGCTTCTCGGTTCGATGCCGGAGCTTTCCGGAATCCCATCCATCTCCGATGAAGTCGGGAAACCGCTGCTCGAGACACCGGAGGAGCTTCAGCCCTTCATCTCCAAGCGCGTGTCGCGGGGCCCCGATAGAAACCGGACGAGTCCCGGCGCTCCGGCCCCCCCCAGACGAGGAGAGCGTTCGCGATGAGCACAGTCCCTCCCAATTCGTTCATTGAAACCCTCCCCGGCTGGGCCGCCGAACTGGTGCGCGCGGTTCGAGCCAAGCAGGCGAATGCCTTCCTCATTCACGGCACGGTCGCGGACCTGGTGCCCGTGCGCTCGTCAGCAGGACTGCGTTTTCTGTCGCTCGAGTCTTTTCTTCAGCAGGAGCTCTTCGCCGGCTGGCCCGCGCTCATCACCTATAACCGGGCCGAAGGTCTGGGATTTTCGTCGCCCGACGCTCGCGGACATTTTCAAGAGAAGCTGAAAAGCTACGACGCCGTGCACGGCACGTCCTACGCCCAGGCCCTTCCCCGCGACCCCGGCAATGCCTTCGCGTTGCTCGATTCATATTTCCGAAGTTGCGCCATGGCCCAGCCGCCTCGGCCGGTGGTCATGATGCTGCCTTTCGCCGACACCGTGGTGCCCGCGGGCGATGCCTCGTACCGGACGCCCGAGGATCGAGCCGTGCTCGTCTACCTGCGCAAATGGTCGCAGGACCCGACACTTCTGGCCAAGAACATCGTCGTCGTCCTGGTCACCGAGACGCTCGCCGAGATCGACCCCAAGTTGCTGCGCGCGAACGCGGCTCGCGAAGTCGAAATCGTCCGCCCCGATCAAAGGGGCCGTCTCGAGTACCTCGAAGCGGCCCGCTCCACCGAGTGGTACGCGAAGATGTGCGAGCTCGAACCGGCCCGGCTCGCCGAACTCACCGCGGGCATGACACGGGTGCAACTCGGCCAGATTCTCGACGGCGCGGACGCGGGCGCCATGAAGATCACCCGCGACGAAGTGAGGCGCATCAAGAAGGAGGTCATCGAAACCGAGGGCCTCGGACTGCTCGAGTATGTGGAGCCCAAGTACGACCTCTCCATGGTGGCCGGGATGCCCGCGGTCAAGGAACGGTTACGGCGCGCCGCCCGCGCCATCGCCCGCGGCAATCCCGCGGCGGTTCCCATGGGCTACCTGATCTGCGGCCCGGTGGGCAGCGCGAAAACCTTTCTGGTCGAGTGCTTCTCGAACGAGATCGGGTTCCCTTGCGTGAAGTTGAAGAACTTCCGGTCGATGTGGGTCGGGTCCACCGAGGCGAATCTGGAGCGAATCCTCAAGATCCTCTCTTCTCTGACGCCGGTCGGCGTGATCATCGACGAGGCCGACGCGGCTCTCGGGAATCGAGATGCGGGTGGCGACTCAGGCACCCAGAACCGTGTCTTCGCCCAGATCGCCGCCTTCATGGGCGACACCCGCAACCGCGGGAAGATCCTGTGGTTCCTGATCACCTGCCGGCCTGACCTCCTCCCCATCGACCTGAAGCGCCAGGGCCGCGCCGAAGAGCACGTGCCGCTCTTCTATCCGGAAACCGCGAGCGAGTACGACGAGATCTATCGGGTCATGCTGAAGAAGCTCGCAATCAAGACCACAGTGACCGATGTGTCCAAGGTCGCCGACGAAAGAGCGCTGATGGGACTGTCCGGTTCCGATCTCGAGGCTGTTCTGGTGCGCGCGACCCTGGAGGCCGAGGCGGAGGGCGTTTCAGAGGTCAGCGAGGCGCACCTGAAGCGAGTCTTCGCCGATTTCATTCCCCCCAGCAATTCGCGCGAGCGGGAGATGCAGATTCTCTGCGCGGTGCTGGAGTCGACGAGCCGCGAACTGCTGCCTCAGAAATACCGTGACATGGAAAGAGGCGAGATCCAGGCCCGGATCCAGGAAATCAAGATCGAACTGCGCCTGGCCTAGCAGCCCGTGGTGATGGACCGGGCGCCATTTATCTCCTGAACGATCGTATTTCCTGAGAAAGGTCGGCAGGAAGACCATGATCCGCGAGGATGACCTCGGCGGTCTCGACCCCCGAAAACAGAGCGGTGCCGGTCGACACGATGGAAGGGAAGGTCCGATAGTTGCCGGCGAAATAGACGTTCGGGAAACGAGACGAACGGGGAGGCGGATTCCGATAGCCTCGGCCAAAGACGGGGGAGTACATGGGCACTCGCGCGACGTTGGTCCAAAAAGGCTCGAGGTCAAAGCCGAAGATAGCCTGGAAATCCTCGAGGTAGAGGCTGATCAGTTCCTGATCGGATTTCGCGAACAGCGGCCTCGATCGATTGTTGAGGTGGGTCACGAAGTTGACGCATGAATCGCCCGGCGCGCCGATCGTAGGGTTCAGGGAGTTCAACAGGAACACGCCGCAGGCCGCTCGATCAAGAGAGGCGAGGTTCATCCAATAGAAATCGGGTGACACCTTCTTCTTCGAGGCGCAGATCACGGAGACAAGCGCGGTGTAGCGGATATCCGCGAGCTGCGGCGTCGTCTCCTCGGGAGCCAGGCCCATGTAGACCTCCGCAGGAATCGTGCTGACCACGATGTCCGCCTCGATCTGCTCTCCATTCACGAGTTCCACCGCACGGACCTGATCGTCTGACTTGAGCAGCCCCGCAACCGCGGCGGACGTGCGAAGGGCGACACCTTGCTCCGCCACGAGTTGCGTGATTCCTTCGCAAAGCACCTTGGTCCAGTTGGCGCCGGGAATGTACCCGAGGGGCGCCGAGCCTTCTCGATGATGAAGCCGGGCCCCGAGCCAGGCCCCGCTGACCTCCTGGCAGGGCAGTTCGAATTTCAGGCGAGAGAGCGGCTCAAAAAGCGCCGCTCGAACTCCCGGCCCCGACCAGGCATCGAGCAACTCCACGGCGCTCTTGTCCTGCCAGTCGGACCAGTCGCTCTTGCCGAATGCGCGCGCCATCATCCAAGTGAAGCGTGCCTTGTCCGCAAGGGACATCGGAAAGGCGAGAAAGTCCGCGGGGTTCGCGAGGTTGTACAGTCGCTCGTTCACCCTGAACAACATCCGGATTCGGCGCCATTCGACGCTCGAAAGCGCGCCAATCCGGTCGAGAAAGAAAAGAAGCGTTCGATCCCGATGGAGAATGTGGTGGTAACCGAGCGGGTAGAAGTGGCCCTCCCGCTCGAAGCTGCCGGCCAAGCCGCCCAAGGTTGGCCCGCGCTCCACCACCGTGACCTCAAAGGCTTTCGTGCGCGCCAGCGCATACGCAACCGACGCCCCGGAGAGGCCCCCACCGAGGACGACAACGCGAGGCAGAGGGCGAGAGCCGGTCAAGGAAAGACCAGAATCAGAATGGACGCCGCTAGCCCGGATTATTCATGAGGAATCGTCGCGAGACGTGCCCCGAGGGCAGGCTGCGCGCTTCGAGACCGTGTCAATGGCGGGCAAGCGCAGTGACGAGCGACGCAACAGTATTGAACATACTGTGAGAAGACGAGGAGCGAGCAGCGCGCAGCCTCCCCTCGGGGGACGCCCGCCAGTGGCGCGGTATCGGACGTCGTAGCAGATTCCCTCATGAATAGTCCGGGCTAGGAGGGTGCGTAGAGCAGGTCGAGCAATTGTCGCTCGACGGCACGGAATTCGGCGGAGGACTTGAGCGAGATCTCGCGGTTGGCGAAGGCCGGCACGTTCACCCGGTGCAAGATTCGCGCTGGCCGCGCGGAAAGAACGTAGACGGTATCGGCGACGAACACCGCCTCGGACACATCGTGGGTGATGAATATCGTGGTGTTGTCCTCGGTTCGAGCGACGTCGAGCAGGAGGCCTTGCATCCCCCATCGGGTTTGCGGATCCAGGGCGCCGAAAGGCTCATCCATCAAAACCAGTCGGGGCTGGTTGATGAGGGTGCGCGCGAGGGCCACCCTTTGCTTCATTCCGCCGGAGAGATCCTTCGGATAGCGACTGGCGAAGTCCATCAGGCCGACCGATTTCAGGTACTTATTGGCCCGTTCCGTCCTTTCCTTCGCAGGAACACCACGGAGTTTCAGGCCGTACTCGACGTTTTCGCGCACGCTCAGCCACCCGAAGGAAGTGTAGGTCTGAAAGACCATGCCCCGATCCCGACCCACGCCGGTGACGAGTTCGCCGTCGACGTGGACGGTGCCCTTAGTAGGGGGCATGAGCCCGGCCACCGCCTTCAGGATCGTCGACTTGCCGCAGCCGGACGGACCAAGGAAGCACACGATCTCCCCCACCCCGGGCCGGTCGTCGATCTCGAACGACACATCTTTCACGGCCTCCGTTCGTTGGCCTTCGCGGTCAATGTAGGTCACGCACAATCCGCTGGCGCGGAGCTTGGGCGCTTTCGCTTTCAGATCGGGGCGATAGCTCGCCTGGGCCGTGCCCTGACCGATGGTGAGCGCGACGGTTCCGGGCTCGCCAGCCTGCGGAACGGAGACCGGCGGATCGCTGGCGCTCACGCCGTCTTCTCTTTCCAGCGGAAGGCGATGTTCCAGAACAGCCGGATGGCGCCATCGGTGAGCAGGCCAATGCCGCCGATCACGAAAAGGCCGGCAAACGACCATGACGCCTTCTGATGAGTCCGCGCCAGTTCGACCATGTACCCGAGGCCGTGCTCCGGGTTCACCGCCTCGGCAAGGATGACGTAAGTCCAGGAAATCGCATTCATGACCCGGAAGGAATCGCAGATCTCGGGCAGGGCCGCGGGCACCAGGACGGTGCGGATGACCTGGAACTTGGAAGCACCGAGGGTGAGAGCCGTCTGCACAAGTTCTTCAGGAACCGACCGAACGGCCGTCACCACCACCGGAAGCAGATACACGAAAACGCCCAGAAAGAGGAACGCGATCTTTTGCTTTTCATAGATCCCGAACCACAGGATGAGCAGAGGGATGAAAGCGGAGATCGGCATATACCGCAGAGGCGACACCACCGGTTCAAAGAGCCGATTGACCGCCTCGAACGATCCCATCAACACGCCCAGCGGCAGGGCCAGGGCCGAGGCCAGCAGGAAGGCCATGCCGATCCGCCTGGACGAAATAAGAATCGCGTCCCACAGATCGTACTCGATGAAAAGCTGCAGGATCCCGCGCAGCACCTCGGTGGGCGAAGGCAGGAAATCAGGCGGCGCGAAACCGCCGTAGGACAAGCCGCACCAGGCGCCGAACAGAACGATGGGAGAAACCAGCCCCAGGGCGAAGGAGGCGCCCTGGGGGAGGTTGGTGCGAAGACCGAACAGGTCTCGAGCCATGTCAGTTCAACCGGAGATCGCCGCTTGGAAACCGCTCGGCTACTGAGCCAGTACGACTTTGATTTCCGTGCGCCGGTTGAGCTGACGACCGGACTCGGTGGCATTACTCGCCACCGGCTGGGACGAACCCCGACCAATGGTCTGGAAACGCGACGCCTCGATGTTCGGGAAGTTCTTCAAAATGTAGCTTTTCACGGCCAGGGCCCGCCGCTCGGAGAGAGTCATGTTCGCGGGCGCGGAGCCGGTGGAGTCTGTATTGCCCTCGACCCTGAGATAGGTGGCGCCGAAGGACGTCATGGTGTCGCCAAGCGCATCCAGAACAAAAAAGGAACCAGGCATGATGTCGTCGGAGCCGGGAGTGAAGTGGATATCGATCTGCTTGTTGATGATCGCGCGGTCCTGGGACGAGGGCGCTTTCGCCGCGACCTTGGCCTCTTCGACCTTCTCCCCGGGGTAGGCGGGAGCGAGGGCGGAGATAAACCGGGTGTCAACCCAGTCCTTCGCATTGACGGCCCGGGTCACGAGGCCCTTCTTCCGCCAGATCACGAAGGCGGTATCGAAGAGAGTCTCGTAGTGCGCCCGACCGCCGGTAAGGCCGTAGAACTGCGCATTGTCGGCGAAGGCGGTGAGCTTGAGGCCGGAGAGCATCCCCGACACTGTCTCGTTGTCGAGCTTCAGGGCCTTCCCCACCACCGCGTAGGAGTTGGCGGGATCCCGGCGCATCATTTCGATCCCTTCAAACCAGCCGTGCACGAAGTCGCGCACGGACTCGGGAGCGGAGTCGATCACGTCCTGCCGCGCGATCAGAGTGTCGGCGATGATATTGGTGGCGGCGGTCGTGGACACCAGAACGTGGGCCTCGTCCTCCCGCGCGGTGACCGCCCCCGAAAGATCCGGCTCCCAGGTGACGGCGGCATCGACCTGCTTTGCCTTGAACATGGCGGCGGCGGCGGGCGCATCCTGAGTGAAGATGATGTTCTTTTCCACCGCAGTGCGGTCTTCGGGGGAGAGCCCGGACTGGGAGAGGAGATAGAGAAGCAGGAAGTGCGAAGGGGTGAACTGGGTGCAGGCGATCTTCTTGCCTTTCAGTCCCTCGATCGAGGTGATAGAGGAAAGAGACACAATGCCGTCCCCGCCGCGCGACCAGTCCTGCATGAGGATCGATTTGGCGTTCTGGTTCTGTTCGGCCAGGATGGAGGCCTCGCGCGCCCAGTTGTCCACGGTGTCCCACATGATGTCGACGTCGCCGTTGCGGAACGCGGCCAGTTTCGCCGCCGGGTCCTCGAGCAGGACGAACTTCACGTCAAGACTGAACTTCTTCTTGTAAAGCGATGCCGCGGAGCCCGCATCCAGCCCGCCGTTGGCAACGATCCCGGGAGCATGACCCGCCCAGGTATTGATCGCGACCACAAGAGGGCGGCTGATCTTGCCGCCGCTGGCCAGGACAGAGGCGGTGACGCCGTTGGACCCGGCGTTACGGCCAGGATCGGATGGCGCGTTTCTGAGCGCGCCGAAATCATCGGTGCTGGTCGCGGTCTGGGTCGGAGAACTTTCCTTGCCCCCGGTCGCCCATTTCTTGATATCGGCTCCGAAGTTCTGAAAACCGAAGTAGATGATGGTGAGTCCCAGCAGCACCATGATCAGTTTGCCAAGGGGTGTGATCTTCATGTGTTTCGCCTCCGCGGTAGGTTGTAGTTCAGACTCTATCTGAAGTGGTCGGCGCGCCAGAGTGCTCAGCCGCGTCAGCGGGACGGAATCGCGGGGCACGCAGTTCGGACCCCAAGGTCAGGCGGAGACGGGACGGTTTCCGATCCTGGTAATTCCAGGGTGCGCTCCCCTATCCTTGTCCCGATGTCGCAGCGCGTGATCGTGATCGGCGCCGGCCTCTCCGGCCTCCGCGCGGCCAGCCTGATTGAAGGCTCCGGCCGCGAAGTGATCGTGCTTGAAGCGTCGGACGGCCCCGGAGGACGCGTGCGCACCGACATCGTCGACGGATTCCAGCTCGATCGGGGATTTCAGGTTCTGCTGACCGAGTACCCTGAGGTCAAAGCCGCGCTCGATCTCAAAGCGCTCGACCTGAAGCCGTTCGCTCCCGGCGCGATGATCTTTCGAAACGGCGCCTTCACCGCCCTCTGCGATCCACTGAGATGGCCTCTCGAGGGAGCCCTCGGCCTGTTCGGACCTCCGGGCCGGATTTCCGATCGCCTTCGCCTGGCCACTTTTCGAGCGCGCCTCTCCCTGGCCTCCGAATCGCAGCTGGCCCGGGCGGTCGGAACTCCATTCATCGATGTGCTCCGCCGTCACGGGTTCTCAGCCGACTTCATCGACGCGTTCTTCAGGCCCTGGTTCGGCGGCATCACTTTGGACCGTTCCTTGTCGGCTGACGCCGCTTTTTGCGAGTTCGTCTTCAGGTGCATGGCCAAGGGACAAGCGGCCATTCCCGCCCTCGGCATGGGCGCGGTCGCCCATCAGCTCGCGAACCGACTCCGCCAAGGAACCCTGCGGCTCGGAAGCCGCGTCGCGTCCATCGAGGGATCGCGGGTCCGACTCGGGTCGGGCGAAGTCTTCGAGGGCGACACGATTGTCGTGGCCACCGAAGGGCCCGAGGCCGGAAAACTCCTCAGAATGGCGGACACGGGATCGAGGTCGGTGACCTGTGTCTGGTTCGCGGCGGCGGTCGCTCCCTTCAGCGGTCCATGGCTCGCCCTTAACGGAGAGAGCGAGGGTCTGGTCAACAACCTCGCGGTCATGACCAACCTGGCCCCGACCTACTCTTCGGACTCACGCGCTTTGATCGCGGCCACCATTCTCGGCCCGATCGCTCCGCCCGACGACCCGGCGCTCCAGCGCTCGGTCCTGGCTCAACTCCGCGAGTGGTTTGGCGTGGCCGTGGATGAGTGGACGCTGATCCGCGTGGACCGAATCCGCCATGCCCAGCCCTTGGCCACGAAAGCGAAGGGCTTCCTCAGGCCCGGGTTGTACCTGGCCGGCGATCATACGCAGCAGCCCTCGGCGCACGGCGCTCTGCGCTCCGGGCGCCTGGCCGCCGAGGCCGTCCTGGCCGCGGGCTGAGGAGCGCTGGCGTCAACCGGGGCGAGGCCAATGATCCGTTCAGGAGGAGGCGCCGTCCTTCCCGTGCCTGAGTTTGAAGAGCAGCGCAGCCACCTCGGCTCGCTTGATGTGATCGCTCGCGCGATTGACCACGAGCCTCGCCGAAGTGGTGGTGATTTCGTCCACGACTTCGAGGCCGTTCTCCCTCAGGGTTCGTCCGGTCTCGACCATGTCCACGATGCAGTCGGCGAGGCCAAGGCCGGGAGCGATCTCAACCGAGCCCTGCAGCTTCACGATCTCGGCAGCCAGCCCCCGGGCTTCGAAGTACACGCGAGCTACATTGGCGTACTTGGTGGCCACGCGCAGCGTGGTGGGCCAGGATTCGGCAAAACCGCTTGAAGTCGGCGCGGCCAGGACCATGCGGCATCGGCCGTACCCCAGGTCGAGCGGCACCAGGACGTCGCTCCCCGTCTCTTGAAACACATCGCTCCCACAAACTCCTAGATCGGCGACGCCGTGTTCCACGTACACCGGAACATCCATGTCCTTCACGAAAAGAAATCGAAGGCCGCCGACTTCCACAATGAGTTGCCTCGTGTCCAGAGGCGGGAAAGGCAGACCGCCTTTCGAAAAGAGCGCCTCGGCACCTGTGAGCAAACGACCCTTGGACAGGGCGATGGTGAGGCTCACGCGACGCCCCCGAACCTGATCCTTCGGCCGGAAGAGCGAAGGTCGCGCGCCCGCTGAAGCGAGCGGCCGAGGGTCTCGCCCGCCACGGGTGTCGCCGGAGCCGCTTCGCCGGATCCGCCCCCAAGCTGGCGTTCGACGAGGAGGGCCAGTCGATCGAGACCCAGCATGAAGCCGATCGCGGGCATGGGGCGACCCAGCCGCCCAAGCAGGCTGTCGTAGCGACCGCCGCCACCCACATCGAAGCCGAGGCCGGCGCCGTAGATTCGGAAAACCAGACCCGTGTAGTAATCGAGTCCGCGACTCTCGGAAAGGTCAAGGGCGACCCGGCCACCGAGGCCGGCATCCTCGAGCGCATTCGTAACCGCCTCCAGGTCGTCGAGAGCAGCTCGGGCGCGCTCGATGCCGCCGAGGGCCGTGCGAGCCTGGTCGAGGGAGAGCCTGATGCCATCGTCCTCGGCCAGACCGACGAGGGCAAGGCGCGCGAGCTCGGATCCACCGACACCCGCAAGCGCATCAGCGACCGCTCGAGGATCGCGCCGGCTGAGACTCTTCACCACGACTTTGCGCCTCGAATCCTCAACCGGAAACCCCGCTTCGTCAAGCAGCGAAGTGACCACTCCGGCGTGGCCGAGGGCGATGACGAAATCGGTGACTCCCACCGCTTCCAGGCACTCGATGGCGATGGCCATGACCTCGATATCCGCCACCGGGCCTCCGCCACCCAGAAATTCGAGCCCCATCTGATGGAACTCGCTCTGCCGGCCCGCGCGCGGCGGCTCGTAACGCACGACTTCGCCGGAGTAGTACAGCCTCAACGGAGCCTCGACGTGGCGCAAGCGCCCGGCCGCGATCTTCGCCACCAGGCTGGTGAAGTCCGGCCTGAGGGCCAGGGTCGTGCCCTCGCGGCCGGTGAAGGTGTAGAGCTTCGACGCGAGCGATGGGTCGAACGTGGCCGCGTCATCGAAAAGGGGGGGCACAATCTCGTCGTAACCCCAGCCTTCGAAGGTCGAAACCACTTGGGCTTCAAGCGCGCGGCGGGCGCGGGCCTCGTCGAAGCTGAAACACGATGCCCCCTGAGGCAGTTGGAGGCGGGTGGGCATGGCGCGGCGGATTCTATCCGGTCGAGTCGAAAGGACTCTTCAGGAGGCAAGGCTTCGCTACCTTCGAAGCAAGGCAAGGTAGGCGCGGATTCGGGCCGCGTTGGCGCCCACGTCGCTACGACCCACGCGGGACTTCGAACGCACATCGATGCGGGATCCTCGACCGGTTTCGGCCACCCGGATGACCACATCATCCTTGAAGCCGAACCACGCGGTCGTCGCGATGGCTTCTATGCGCCCTTCCTCGGGGCGTTCAGCCACAATCTCCCAGCCCATGCCGCGAGCGGCAGCCGCGGCCCTGGCGAACGCCTCCGCAGGCGCAATCGACATATCGAGCGGCGCGAGGTCCGGGTAGGCCCTCCGCTGCTGCACGGCCACGGAGGAGCCCGAGTACTCCGGAGGATTCACGGCGAGGGCGGCCTGGCGCAAAGGGATCAGGTCGACGAAGGCCGGCGGATGGTCGGTGTCGGTGGTGATGTCATGGATGGCGGGCGCCCCGCGCGCCTTCGCAACGAGTACCGCAGGACCCGCCATCAAGGCCAGGCTCACCGCGACGATCATCAACCACGCTTTGGGGTTCGCCCCTCGGAGTCGGGGAACGATCAGGGCCACGAGGCCGATGGTGAACGAGGCGATGGCCAGGAGAAGGCCGCCCGCGAATAGAAGGAGGCCGGTCCGGAAGCCGAAAAAACCCACGCGGGTTCCCGGACCGGAGATCAGAATCAACCCGCTGGAGAGCGAAATCAGAGCGATGCAGGCGCGCCGAATATTCATACTCGTCCGCAGCGCCTAAAGGCGATGATGCCGGTACGCGTCGACGAGGCTGGCCAACAGCGCGATGTCCCCGCGAATCCTCTGGCCCTCTTCCGTGTCACCCACCAGTCTCGGCGTCTGAAACTCCCGGATGCTGGCGGTGGTTGGGATGATGTCGACCCCGTCCCGAACCGCCGCCGCCACCGACTCGAAGTGATGATGCCGGGCCAGAAAGGTGCGATCCGCCTCGAGGACCAGGGTATAGCCGTGGTCGCCGTACGCCTCGGAAAAGGCTCCGTCGATGGTAATGGCGTTTCCTCCGCGCTTCAACGGCGACTCCCCCTTGTCGATCTTCACCGGCACATGCCCGTTCACGATCAGCCCCCCTCGATCACAGCCAAACTCCTCGAGCACGCGCTCGCAGAACTTTCGCTCATGAATCAAAGTGAAATAGGGATTCTTGGTTTCCTTGTGAGTAGCCACGTCCGCGATGAGATCGCGCTCGAAAGTGGTGATCCGGTCCTTCCCGAACAAGGGCGACAGAGGGCCGTTCCACAGGTACCACAAGAAATCGAGATCCGGCAGGGCTCGATGGGTCAAGGCCCGGGCCACCACATCGTCGATGGCATCGAAGAGCTGGCGCCCCGCCCGAGGCTGCCCGTCCACGGGCATGGACAGAAACTGGCCCGCATCGTCCACGGGAACGCATCCGTGAAAGATGAGATGGTTGTCCCGCTGCAGCCAGCTCGACCCATGGGCCACCAGGAACTTGGCGTGATCCCACAGTAACGGGCTGGACAGGACAGAGGCCCGCATCCGATCGATGCACTGCTGCTCTTCCGCGCTCAAGGCCTCGGGATCCTTAGGGTTGATGGTCGGGAAAGTCCG
Source organism: Vicinamibacteria bacterium (assembly GCA_016650185.1). Taxonomy (GTDB): domain Bacteria; phylum Acidobacteriota; class Vicinamibacteria; order Fen-336; family JAGNNV01; genus JAGNNV01. Next base: position 13,883 of record JAENWE010000055.1, read on the forward strand.
GTCGCGCAACTCGCAGATCTTGCCGTCGACGTTGACCGTGCCCTTTTCGAGGTCGATGGTCCGAAGGATGCGCCGGTGGTCGAGGGCCCACTCCGGATGGCGAGCGATCATCTGGCCTTCGAGCTTGAACTGCAGCACCGCCGCGGCCTTCTGCATCCGGGCCATGGTGAGGGGTTCGCGCAGACCGGTCCCGCGCGCGGCGAATCGCTCCGCGGGGTCATCGCCGTAGACCGTGCGGACCAGCCACTCGAGCGGTTGCAGCGTGATCCCATAACCCTCCTCGAGTTGGGAGAGGCGGCGGTAGCGGATGGACACCCGAAGGAGGTGGGCGATGAGTGCCTCGTGCCCGAGAGCGGCGCCCATCCAGGCGATATCGTGGTTGCCCCAGGTGATCGCCACCCGTGGCTGGTGTCGCAAGTACTCGATCACCCGGTCGCCTCTGGGGCCGCGGTCCACGCAGTCGCCCGCGACAATGACCTCTCTCACGGTCAGGTTGCGAACCACGCGGACCACGAGACGAACGAAGTTGGCTTCCCGACCCTGCTCAAGGAGCGGATCCACGATGGCCGCGACGTACGCGGGACCGCGCGCGGAAAACGATTCATGAAGCATCTCGCGGAGAATTTCCGCGTACTCGGGAGGAAAGACCTCGGCCACTCTTTGAATGCTGGTGCGGCTCGACAAAGTCCGAATGACGGCCAGCAGGTCGCCAAGTACCCGGAGCACGAACGCTCTTCGGGCTTCAGTCGAAATTCCCGGCAGCCGCTCCTCCAGAGCCTCCGCTGGATAGAACAGGATCGACAGAAGCTCCTCGCGATCGGCCTTCGATCGATCCGCGAACACCCGGTCGACCAGCGGTCGCAACGTTCCCGAAGCGTTGTTGATAATGTGCCGGAGCTTCACATCTTCACCGTGAACATCGCTCACGATGTGGATCGACCCCTTGTGAAGCGTGAGTTCGGCGGTCAGGCGGGCGATCTCCGCGGTCGCGGCGTCGGCGTCCTTGAACTGCCTCGACAGGGCGCGTAGCGCGGCTATTTCGGATCCAGAGGGCGAGGAAGAGGCGTTTGGCATAGCGCCTTTGACCTTAGCACCGTGCCCGTCGGTCGGGAGGCCTGCGGCTTGGACTCCACTCGGAGGCCCGGCCCTCTCCGCCAGGGCGCCGTGGTCCTTGACTTCGCCCCCGGCGCGGCTTTCGACTAGAGAGGCCCGGGTCGTCCGAACAGATATCCCTGCATCAAATCGCACTCAAGGGCCAGGAGGGTGTCCCGCTCGCCTTCTGTCTCAACGCCCTCGACAATGCATCCGATTCCGAGCTGTCGGGCCAGCGCGGCCAGGGACCCCACGATTTTTCTCTTGATCGGCTGCGTGTCCACGTCGCGAATGAGAGCTTGGTCAATCTTCACGAACTGCGGGTCCATGAGGGCAAGGCTCGACAGACCCGCATAGCCTCCGCCGAGATCGTCGATGGCGAAGCGGTACCCCTGGTCGCGCAATGCGCTCGATCGCTGGCGCACCTCGGGGAGTTCGCTGATGGGAGCGCGCTCGGTGACCTCAAGAACAACACGGCTGGCGAACTCGGACAGGGCGTCCTGGTCGTCGCCCAAGGAGCCCATCAGTTCTTCTACGTCCACATTCACGAAAAGGGTGAGGTCCGGGTCTCGGCGCAACGCCTCTGCCGCGCGCGCATGAACCACTCGCCCAAGATCCCCCACCATCCCGATCGAAACGGCAAGGGCCAGAAGGTCGCGCGGGTCGCTCACCAAGACCTCGCCGTTCCGCGCCAGGGCCTCGAAGGCAAAGGCCGGCTCATCGGGGTGGGACAGCGAGACGATGGGCTGAAAGGCCAGCCACAAGGTGTCGAGCGCCTGTTCGAACAGGGCCCGCCGCCCCAGCGCATCCAGGGCCTTCCACGACTCGGCCTTCCTCCATGACTGGGCGGCGCCGATCGATGGGCCGCGAGACAGGGAAACCGGCCGGGTTATGAAGTCGGTATCGGTGTTGGACCCGGCGATCTCAAAAGGAGACATAGTTGAAGGGAGACATACTGTATGTATACATACTGTACCCTTACCGAGTCAACCTATTTTTCTAACTTTTTTTCGGAGCCCTCTGAATGGGCGTCCCCTCCCAGACTGCGCAGGCCTTCGGGGAGAGTCTGTCGATCGGTGGCCGCGGCCGATCGCATGAGCTGCCGGAACGATTCGACCTGTTCATGGTCGAGCGCGCGAAAGTCGTGGAGCGAGTCCCCAAAGGTCTGATAAGGCTCGGCGTGCGTGGGCTCGATGGATGCGCGGGTGCGACTGCCCCTGATGCTGCGGACCACCAGACGTATGCCAAAACCGATGACCGCGAGCCTGAAACGGAAACGCTCCTGGTAGCTGTTCAGGAGTTCATGGAGCCAGGTGGCGATTCCAGTGAGGGATCTCATTTCGGCCAGCTTGAACTGCGAGGGCCGAACCGGCGGAACCGGAACAATAGCCTCCGCCATGCGCGCATAGACCGAAAGGGCTCGCAGACGCCGCTGACGATCTTCTGCGGCCTCTTCGATGGTGTCCGCGGCAATAGCTAGAAGTCGGACGGCCTCGTCATAGGAAAGCGAAGCTTTGCGCTTGAGAGCGAGGTCGTAGGTATGGCCGGCGATCTCGGTGTCTTCAGCCAGGCGGTCTCGGAGGGTCTCGGTCGCTTTCTCGGCCTGCCCGGAGAGAACGAAATCCCATCGCCTGAGCGCGCGATTCCGATCGAACCGGCCGAACACCAGAACAACCACGCCGGCGGCCACGGCGGCGAGGATGACGGGGATCACTCAGGCGTCTTCACGCCAGGCCGCGTAAGCGAGATATCCGACCGAGGTGTCGTAGGCGGTCGCGTTCAGCAAATTCAGATTCTCGATCACCCCCCAACCCAATCGGCCAATGAGGTCGATATAGACCACAAAGATCACCAGGTAGGGCACGTATCCAAGAATGATGGATCTGGTGAAGGCGGGCACCGGGATCTGATACCAGACGATCAGCAGAGCCACGAAGGCCAGGCACCAAATCCCGGCTGTAGTGATCCCCGGCTGGTAGCGCGCCATGTCGGAGTAGTCCGTATTGGGAGGGGTCAGCAGGAAGACGGTCAACGATGAACCCGCAACGGCGAGGGCCAGGAAGCCCCGGACGCGATTTGCGATTCCAGAGAAGGCCGTGAACGCCCGGAAGGAAAGCTCCAAAGACAGCGCGAACAAGAGGGAGTCATAGATCCCTTGCTTTACGATGAATGCTTCAGGCGTGTAGAAGGAATCGGGGAAGAGGAGAATGAGGGCGGTGAACAACGTGGCGGCGGCGGCATAGGCCGAGAACACGAATGACTGGCTGATTTTCCCTCGCCGCACAATTCCCGCACACATCGCGGCCAGAAGCCCGAGGCTGAGTACAACGAGGGCGCGGTTAAGGGTTCCCACAGACTGTTCTACCGTTGGCCGATATCACGCAATGAGCGGCTTCGAGAGGCGAGGCACCTTCTTGCGCGCGATGCCAAACGCGGCGAGGCGCATGTAGAGCGTCCGTCGCGTAACCCCCAACTCCCGCGAGACGCGGGCGATGTTCCAATCGTTCTCCTCGAGGAGCCTCTGGATTCCGGCGCGGTTGGCATCGACCCGATTCACGGTCGCAACTCGTGGTCCCGCCGACGCCTCGAGGGCGCCCACCGCCTTGGCCATGGCCAGCAGAAACGGACGCAACTCCTTGGGCTCGGCCGACCCGGGGCTCTCGAGATAAACCCAGCCGAGCTTGGAATCGCCGTCTCCGGTGATCGGTGCGAGGGCGAAGCCCGGCGAGGAAACGACCTCGCCCTTCGCCAGGCGGGCACGATGATCCTGAAAGCGGATGGGCAGGCTGCTCAGTCCGGCCAGGGATAGCCGGTACGAAAGGAACACATTGGCGTTCTCGCCCTGAGGGACCAGAACGGCGCCTCCTTCAGCTCCAGCAACCTCGCACATCTTTGACAGCAGCCGATCGGCGGACCGACGAGGATCGTCGGCCACGAGACTTTCAAGCATGGATCCCAGATTGTTCATAAGGCTGGATTCTGCCATAACACGCCGCTACCGCAAAACGGCAACGAATACTCTATGTATACTTTCCCACAGTCGGCCAGCCTTTGGTCCAACAGTAGTCAGCAAAACAACAAGAAAACACCTACCTAAATTAAGGAACACTCAACATGAAAGCTTTCTGGACGATCTTCTTCCTCGGTTCAATGCTTCTCGTCGGACTCGACGTCCAGGAGCGACGACATGCCTCCCAGCCCAACCCCACCGTGCCCATCGCGGGTGACGCGACCGGCGCTCCGACTCCGCGGCCGTAGGCCTAAAGAACCGATCCGGGCGACGGCGCGGACCCACGGCTTGGGCGAAGCTGATACGACGAGTACTTCGCTCAACGGGGGCGCTAGCGCCGATGCCCGGACGGACGGACGGCAGGGGACGATGTTTTGCACCGCGTTCGCCGAGCCCCATATGGCCTCCCCGGCCGAGGGTTCCCAAAAAATCGCGTCCATCCCGGGTTGCCAAAGTGGGCCGGGCAGAATAGCGTTGTCTACACAAGCCGCCGTTTGGACGCTTTCTTCCCTGGAGAAATAAATGCCGACCATCGACCTCGATCAGCTTTCCGTCAACACCATTCGCACGCTGTCCATGGACGCGGTGCAGCAGGCGAACTCCGGTCATCCCGGCACGCCCATGGCCATGGCCCCTGTGGCGTACACGCTCTGGCAACGGCATCTCCGTTTCGACCCCAACGATCCCATCTGGCCGGACCGCGACCGCTTCGTGCTTTCCATGGGCCACGCGTCGATGCTCCTTTATTCGCTCCTGCACCTCGCCGGGGTGAAAGCGGTCAATCCCAAATACGAAGCGCTCGGAGACCTGTCCGTTCCGCTCGATGACATCAAGCGCTTCCGTCAACTCGACAGCCGATGCCCCGGCCATCCGGAATATCGATGGACCTCGGGCATCGAGACCACGACCGGGCCGCTGGGTCAGGGCGTCGCCACCAGCGTGGGAATGGCCATCGCCTCGAAATGGATGGCTGCCCGATACAACCGTCCAGGTTTCGATCTGTTCACGAATCGCGTCTATGCCCTAGCCGGTGACGGCTGCATGATGGAAGGGATTTCCCATGAAGCCGCGTCGCTCGCGGGCCACCTGCAACTCGACAACCTCTGCTGGATCTACGACAACAACAAGATCACCATCGAGGGAGACACCTCTCTCGCCTTCAGCGAAGATGTGGCCACCCGTTTCATCGCCTACGGCTGGAACGTAACCCGAGTCGGAGACGCGAACGATCTCGGCATGCTCGATCGCGCGTATCAAAACGCCAAGCAGACCAAGGGACGGCCCACTCTGATCATCGTGGACAGCCACATCGGCTACGGCGCGCCCAGCAAGCAGGACTCGCACTCCGCCCATGGAGAGCCGCTCGGGGCTGAAGAGATCAAGGGAACCAAGCGTTTCTACGGCTGGCCCGAAGACGCGAAGTTCCTGGTGCCCGACGGCGTCACCGATCATTTCGCGAAGAACATGGGCGCCCGCGGCGCATCGCTCAGAAAAGACTGGATGGAGAAACTCGTCGCCTATCGCAAAGAGAACCCCGCGCTCGCCGACGAGCTCGACCGCATGCAGAAGCGGCAACTCCCCGACGGCTGGGACAAGGACCTGCCGGTCTTCCCCACCGACGCCAAGGGCCTGGCTGGACGCGACGCCTCGCAGAAGGTTCAGAACGCGATCGCCAAGAACGTGCCCTGGTTGATCGGCGGCTCGGCCGATCTCGCTCCCTCCACCAAGACCCGGCTCACTTTCGAAGGCGCGGGTGACTTCTCGGCCGAAACCTACGGAGGGCGCAACTTCCACTTCGGCATTCGCGAGCAGGCGATGGGCGCGGTGATGAACGGCATGTCGCTCTCGAAAGTGCGGCCCTATGGCTCGGGCTTCCTGATCTTCAGCGACTACGGCAAGGCGCCCATCCGCCTCGCCGCGATCATGGAAATTCCCGTCATCTACGTGTTCACCCACGACTCCATCGGCGTGGGCGAGGACGGCCCCACCCACCAACCCGTCGAGCAGGTGCTGTCGCTTCGCGCAGTTCCCGGCCTGATCACCATCAGACCGGCGGATGCGAATGAGGTCGCAGAGGCCTGGCGGTTCGCGATGCCTCAGAAGCACGAACCGATCGCCCTCATCCTCACTCGACAGGCCCTCCCCACCGTGGATCGAACGAAGTACGCCGCGGCGAGCGGCCTCACCAAGGGCGCCTACGTTTTGGCGGATTCCGCGGATGGAAAACCGGATGTCATTCTGATGGCGACCGGCAGCGAAGTCTCCCTCTGCTTGGAAGCGCACGAACAACTGACCACAGAAGGAGTCAAGAGCCGGGTAGTCAGCATGCCCTCCTGGGAGATCTTCGAGCATCAGTCGCAGGAATATCGCGATCAGGTGTTGCCGCCCTCGGTGACCGCCCGGGTCTCGGTCGAGCTCGGGACCACTCTGGGCTGGAGCCGGTACGTGGGCAGCACCGGAAAGGCGATCGGCATGAAGACCTTCGGCGCGTCTGCGCCGCTCAAGGAACTGCAGAAGAAATTCGGCTTCCGGCTTGAGGACGTGGTGGCTGCGGCCAAGGACCAGATCGCGGGAGCGAAGAAGTAATGCGAATCGTGGTCGGCTCCGATCATGCCGGGTTCCCGCTCAAGCTGGAAATAGCGGAGGCTCTGCGCAAGGAAGGTCACGACGTCATCGACGTTGGGACCCATTCAACCGAGGCGGTCGACTACCCGGATTCCGCCGAGGCAGTGGGCCGGGCGGTGACCGACGGCCGCGCGGAACGCGGTGTCCTGATCTGCGGAAGCGGCGTCGGGGCCTCGGTGGCGGCAAACAAGGTGAAAGGCGTGCGCGCCGCCATCTGCCATGACGCCTACTCGGCTCACCAGGGCGTCGAGCACGACGACATGAACGTGCTCGTTCTGGGGGGCCGAATCGTGGGGCCGGCCCTGGCCGGAGAGCTCGTCAAGGCCTACGTGGGCGCGAAATACACCGCGGAAGAGCGCCACGCGCGCCGCCTCGCGAAAGTTATCGCCCTCGACAACCGCTAGCGCGTTCAGGAGTTCCGGGCCGGAAACACGTTGCGCCAGACCGGCTGGTGAGCGCGCTCACGTCATTCCACCAAGACGTGTGGCTAGAGTGGCCTTGTCGATTCTTTCGACGGAGGTCAAACGCCATGCGACACACTCAATCGTTTCTCATCCTGCTTCTGGCCGCGAGCCCCGCCGCCGCCGCCGATAACGGCGTGGCTCAAACCAGAGCGCTCCTGGAGATCGAGGGCCTGCTCAATCGCGTCGCAACGGCAGAGAAAGTAGGCGACGCGGCCGCCCTCGCTCAGTGCTATGAGGGCGACGGAATCCTCCTTCCTTCATCCGGTGAACCGGTCATCGGCCGAGACGAGATCGCCCGACGCTATCAGGCCATCTTCAGCGGGAACACTCAGCGGCTGGTGCTGGAATCCGAAGAGCTTTGGGTCCTGGACGACCTGGCCGTGAGTCGCGGAGCGGCTCGGGGTCCGGCCCCTCGACACAAGGCTCAAGGTCCGATCCGCAACCGCTACGTCATGACCCTCAAGCGGCACGGAGAAACCTGGGAGATTCGCAGCCTGGTCTGGAACTCCGGCTCCCGCGTGGCCAGCCGATAGCCTTCTCTACGTCCCGTCAGCGCACTTCGAAGCCGTAGGGCAGGCGCGCCCAGATCGTTCTGGACTGCTTCAACACACGCGCACGGAACCGATCAGCCAGCATCTCCGGCCTGAGGCTTCCGCGCGCGGAGATTCCGATCCCGTCCCAGCCATCGGCATCTTCGAAGAATCGATCGAAAGCGCTCTTGGCCGCGGGGAAGACGACCACGGCCACATCCTGGCCTGAGGCAATGTTGGCCTTGTCCTTGGCCAGCAAGAGCGCCCGGTCAAAGCCTCCCAGTTCGTCCACCAGACCCACCCTTTTCGCCTCGGCGCCGGTCCAGACCCGGCCTTGGGCGATCTCGTGAACCCCCTCCACGTCCATATGACGGTTCTCGGCCACCAGAGCGAGGAACCGGTCGTAGAACCGGGAGGCGAGTCCCTCGACCTTGGCCTGGTCCTCGGGAGACCAGCGCCGCGACGCGCTCGCGAACGAACCGCCTTCGCCAAAATCAATGTAATCGTTGGTAATGCCGAGCTTGTCGAAGAGGCCCTTCAAAACGAACTTGCCGAAGAAAACGCCGATCGATCCGGTGATGGTGGTGGGATCGGCCACGATCGCGTTCGCGGGCGCCGAGACGTAGTAGCCGCCGGAGGCTGCGTAGTCGCTCATGCTGACGATGACCGGCTTCTTGGCCACCGTGTTTTCCACTTCGCGGGCGATCACGTCGGAGGCGGAACCGGAGCCGCCGGGGGAATTGACCCTCAGAACCACGGCCTTGACCGCATCGTCCTCCGCGGCATCTCGGAGCGCCTTCGCGATGGTGTCGGAGCCGGCGACCGGGCCTGATCCGAACCCCGCATCCTGGCTCTCCCCGGAGAGGATTTCCCCGTCCACGAAGATAAGCGCCACCTTTGGGCGGGCGTCGAAAACGCCAGCCTGGTCCCGGAAATCCCGGAGGTAGCGATAGGTGTCTCCGGCCGCGTCAAGCGCCTCCGCGGGATAGTCCAGCCGGTCGACCAATCCGGCATCGAGCGCGGCCGAGCCGTCATAGGGACCCGCCGAGATCAGGGCCTCGATCTCCGCCTCGGTCTTCTTTCGCGAGGCCGCGACGGACGAGATGTAATCCCGATAGATCCCGCCGATCAGAGACCGCATCTGCTCGCGGTGCGCGGGCGTGAACTTCTTCTCGGTAAACTGGTTCGGCGCGTTCTTGTACTTCCCCATGGCCACGAACTGCGCTTCGACCCCAAGCTTGTCGAAGGCGCCCTTAAGGAACATCACCTCGGCGGAGAGTCCATGGATCTCGAGAATGGCCTCCGGCAAGGCCACGATCTCATCGGCGGCCGAGGCGAGGTAGTACTCCATGTTCCCGCTGTCTTCCAGGAACGCGGTCACCTTCTTGCCCTTGGCGCGAACCCGCAGGAGGGCGCCGCGAAGCTCGTAGGCGCGAGCCCAGCCGAGGTCAGTGCCGCCGATCCGAACGAACACGGTCTGGAGGCCGGCTGCGTCCGCGGCCCGGTCCAGGGCCCGGATGATGGCGGGGAACGAAGGGGCCGAGTCGCCGGAAAAAGCGAGTTGAAAGGTGGGCGCCGGATTCTCGGCGAACGAACCTTCGAGAGACAGAGACAACACGTGCGAGCTCGCATCCGACTGTCGCGCGGAGGTCGAATGTCCCTGGCTCTGAACAAAGTATGCGAGGCCGCCGAGCACCACCGCGGTGAAGGAAGCCACGAGGACGAGCCCCACCGCGATCCAAAAGAACCGTCTTCTGCGAGACATCGCCATGGTCTGGTCCGTTTCTGCTCCTAGAGGGCTATTCGGCGGCGATCGACGAGGGCGCTTGAGCGTGCGCCGGCCGCGGGCCGACTATAGGGTGCTGAGGGCATCCATCTTCTGCCGCGCGTCCTGGACGTACGGACTCTGAGGATGCCGATTGACCAAATCGGCATAGGCGCGACGGGCCGCAACCTTGTCACCCGACGCTTCGAGGGCGGAAGCCAGTCCAAAAATAAGCCGGTCCTTCGGAAGACCCGAGGCCGCGTCGTCGATGAGGGCCTTGTATTGGCTCGCCGCATCCTGGGCCCTGCCGTCCTGCAAGACGAGATCGGCGAGTCGCAGCCGGGCCATGGCGGGCTCAAGAGCGCCCGGATCGCGCCGGTCGGCCACTTCCTTGAGCGCCGCTTCCGCCTCCTGGATCCGGCCCAGTTCGGCCAGACACAGAGCGGAATAATAGCGGGCCCGCTTGCCGGCGGGCATCGACGAATAGCCTTTGGCCACGTCATCGAACATGGTCTTGGCCTTCTCGAACTTCTCGGCAGAGGTCTGAAAGGTCTGGCCGGCGCTCCCCGGCGCGGGAGCCAAGGCCCCCACCTCGGCGTGGAAGACCTCGGTGGCCCGGGCGAAGGCCGACTCGGCCTGGGAGACGCGGAACTTCTGCCCGTAGTAGAGGCCGCTCAGAACCAGCACCAGCCCAAGAACGGCAAGGGCGGCTTTCACCACTTCGGGCCGGATCATGAACCCGCGGGCCCCTTTTAGCGCGTCACCGATCTCGTCGCGCTGAAGTTCTTTCTTAAGTTCCTTGTCCAAAGCCGTTTCACCTGTCAAATCGAAGAGAGTGGTGTGCCCGGAGGGACTTGAACCCCCAACCTTGAGCTTAGGATGCTCCTGCTCTATCCAGTTGAGCTACGGGCGCACGAGAGTGCGACGCCGGAGTTTACCTTCGGCGCGCATCGAATGCGGCGCGCGGCCGCTTTTTAGCACCCAATCAGTAGTGGATGAGACTGGTGACCACGTGAGGGGCGAGTCGGGGCCGCCCATTCAGAAAATCGAGCTCGATCAGAAAGGAAAACCCCGCGACCATACCCCGGGAACGCCCTACCAGACGTCCGGCCGCCTCCGCCGTTCCTCCGGTGGCGAGAACGTCATCCACGATGAGCGCCCGTTGCCCGGTGATCAGCGCATCCTCGTGCATCTCGATCGAGTCTTCCCCGTATTCGAGAGCATAGGTCTCGCGAACGGTGGCGCGGGGAAGTTTCTTTGGCTTCCGAATGGGCACAAAACCGCACTGTCGGCGTTGGGCCAGGGCCGCTCCGAAAATGAAACCACGGCTTTCGATGCCGATGATGAGGCCGTACTCGATGTGGCGAGTGAGTTCGTCGAGCTGCTCGATGGCGGCCGCGAAAGCGGGGCCGCTGGCCAGCAGAGGGGTGACATCGCGAAAGACGACCCCTGGCTTCGGGAAATCGGGGACATCGTGAATCAGGTCCTTCAGGTTGAGAGTCATGGCCGCCGAGTTTATGGCCAGTGAACCTTGACCCTGTTCGGAAGCGACAACTAACCTTCAGGGATGCTCAGCCCGATCACCGACCGTCGCATGCGGTTCGCTCTGGGCCTGGGCTTCGCCCTCCCCTTCGCGGCCTGCACGTCGGCGCCGACCACCCCAGCCACCCCGAACATCGTCTTGATCGTGGCCGAAGGAACGGGGTTTCCCTTCGAAGATCCCGCGTTTTCGAAGTCCCCCGCCCTCGGACGGCTGCGCCTCAACTCTCGCCCCTTCGACCTTATGTTCAGCGACGATGCGGCCTGGTCCGATACGCGGGCCACTTTGCTGGGCGGAGTTGAGGGAGGGAATCTGGTCAACGCCCTCAAGACGAAAGGGTACCTGACCGCCGCGGTGACCGCGAACGGGAAGGCGGCCGGCGGTTTCGACCAAATGACGCAGGCGAGATCATCGGAGGTCGCAACCCAAATCCTTATGGCTTCGACGCCGCGGGAGAGCGCCCGACCTTCGCCTTCGCGGCGCTGGATTTGCGCGAGGTTCCTGCCGAGGCGCCGACGCCTGAGATCGAAGCGCCTCCGCTGGAGGTACCCGCCATCGCGATCGCGGATCGTGCGCCCCTCGATCCGGCGGGCTTTCTCGTCACTCCGCCGCCCCGCGAGCCCGCGGATCGAAACGGTCTGGCGGCGCGACGCGCGGCGGCGTTCCGCCTGCTGGACCAGCAGATTGATGACTTGATCAAGGGTCTTGAGAAGCGTGGGCAGCTTACGAGAACCATCATCGCCCTTGTTTCCACCGGCCCTGCGCCGCGTCCTCAAAGGGCCGCGCCCCCGCGCCCGGATCTGCTCTTCGAGGATTGGTTACGCGGGCTGGCCCTGATCCAAACTCCGGGGATGAATCAGCCCGGCCAGAGCGCGGCCACCCTGGCCCTCCTCACGGACGTGGCGCCCACCCTCGCTTCACTCGCCGGAGCGTCGTCAGGCCTGGATGGAAAACAGGCTGGCCTCGACCTCAGCCCGGCGGTTCGTGACCCGAAGCACGTCGTACGAAAGGCGCTGCTGGCCAGCGCGACCCGCATGCCGCCGCGGATCGGCCGCAGCGTGAGGTCCAACCGATTTCGGTTCACGCAGTGGCCGGACGGAAGCGAGGAACTCTTCGATGAGCAGGCCGACCCGCACGAGTGGACCAATCTCGCGAGCGCTCCGGCGATGCAGGCGCAGAAACGCGAACTTGCGCAACGCCTCGAACGCAAGACCTCCTTAGCCCCCGCCGCTCCCGCACGTCCGACCTCGGGGCGACGGCTGAATGTCGTGATGATCATCGCCGACGACCTCACCGCGCAGTACCCTCAGCTCGGAGACGTGAAGACGCCCAACCTGGATCGCTTGCGGGCACGCGGCCGGTCCTACGAGAAGGCCTATGCGCCGGCTCCTTTCTGCACTCCTTCCCGGGCGGCTTTCCTCTCGGGGCTCTCCCCCGCCCGCCTGCAGCTGCAGCACGAGGATCCGTTCAAGGAGATCTTCACACCGCGCGTAAGGCTTATGCAGGAGCAGTTTCAAGACGACGGCTATTTCACGGCCTCGGTGGGCAAGGTCTGGGATAGCCAGCCGGGTGAGACACGCGGCTGGGACCTCAACGAGTGGGCCCCTCCGCTGCCTGCGGGCAAGGTCGAATCCCCGGCGCGGCTCATGAAGAACATGCCGGTCGAAGGCGGCCCAACCACGAACGAGGACGACGTCGAGGGAGACGGGAGGCGGGCCCGGTTCGCGGTGAAGGTCCTGGAGGAGAAGCGAGAGAAACCGCTATTCCTGGCCCTCGGCCTGGTGCGACCGCATGTGGCCTGGATCGCGCCGCAAAAATACTTCGACCTGTACCCGCCTGACCGAATCAAGTTCTCGCCCGCGCCGGCGAACGATCTGGACGACATTCCCGCCATCGCGGTCAAGAACCAGGCGCAGGCGCTGCCAAGGTTGATGCTCGCGGGACGTGAGCCCGGGGGACTGTCGAACGATCCGGAGGAAGCGAGGCGCGGCCTTTCCGCCTACTTCGCCTGCGTCACGTTCATGGATGCTCAACTCGGGGTCGTCCTGGACGCGCTCGATCGCGGCGATCGCTGGAAGGACACCATCGTGGTCTTCTTCGGCGACAACGGCCACCACCTCGGGGACCATGGCGGTCTGTGGCGCAAGAACACGCTCTTCGAGGAATCCCTGCGCGTACCGATGGTGGTGGCGATGCCGGACCTGCCTCAGCCCGGCGTGGCCACGAACGCTCTCGCCGACCTGATCGACATCTATCCGACCCTCGTTGATCTGACCGGCATCGCCCGGCCCGGGAACCTCGATGGAGTCTCGCTGAAGCCCACCCTCCTGAACCCGAAAGCGTCGGTGCAGGACACGTTGATTCAGTACCGTCCCATCGAACCCGCCAGAGTGGGCTACTCACTTCGGACCACCGACTATCGCTACACCCTGTGGCCCGATGGCTCCGAGGAGTTGTACGACCTTCGCGTCGATCCCGCCGGTTTTCGGGATGTTTCGAAGCAGGACGGCCGTCGTGAGACGCTGGCTTCGCTGCGGAAGAGCATCGAGTCGATGGTCCACGACTGAAAGACCGCGGCGGTCAGCGAATTTCGAAACCCTGGAAGCCCCTGGGCTTGATCAACGTCACCGAGGCATCGTCGACCCGCCCGAACGAAGGACCGCGACGCAAGTCCGCTTCGAAAGTGCTCAGAGCGTCCTGGGCGCCCTCAGCGTGCACTTCGACCGAGCCGTCAGGCAGGTTCCGCACGAAGCCCGAAACCCCGTGAACTTCGGCGCGCTGTCGGGCGAAGTAGCGGAACCCCACGCCCTGGACCTGTCCGCGGACCACCGCTTGAAATGAAACGATCTCAGCCATCTCGGAGGACCTGATTCTAAGAGCATCGAGGCGCTCTGATGTAGACTCCTCCTCCGTGTTCGTTTGATCGATCGGGGCGTGGCTCAGCCTGGCTAGAGCGCCTGGTTCGGGACCAGGAGGTCGGAGGTTCGAATCCTCCCGCCCCGACCATCTCCCAGCTGGGGGGCCGCATCAGCCGACGGACTTCAGTGCTTGGCCCCCCAGACCCCCGTTCGCTGCGGCGGGAGTGAATCCCGCCTTCGCTCAGGTGGCCCGGACCGATAGTGGACTTCGAGTTGATCTTCCATCACCGACCTGCCGAGGGAATAGGCTGGGGCGGCAATGCCCCGGGGGGAAGCGGCAGGTTGAAACGCGGTTCAGGCACTGGCGGCTCCTTTGGAAAGAGGCGGACGGCTCGCGCCCTCCCTCCCCACCAGAGGCCCGCGGGAAGGGGGGGTCCCTGTGAAGACCGCCGCGAGCGCCGCCAAGCATGTGCCATTGCGATGAGAGCCCCAGCGGTTCTTGAAAAGACGACCCACAGGAGTCGTTTGTCAAGCGCGACAGCCAGACCCGCGGAATGTCGCCGAGACAGTGGCGGACCGACTGCCCAGCCACGCTTGCACTTCCCGCGCAGACCACCACGCGGCCAACGCTAGCCCCACGTAGACCTCCAGCCGTCCACGCCCTGATCCCAACAGTGGCCGCCCACTCTAGACGGCGGGAGAGAGTGGGTTTTGGCACGCTCGCGCCACGGCGAGCGTCGCTCACGACTCTTGAAGCTGCGCTCAACCTCTAATGCGTGCCCGTACGCCGAGCCGAGTCGAACACTCGTTCCAAGGTCCCTTTCCAGCTCGTAGGTGTATCAGCTCCCTCGACGCCGACGAGGCTGAGCATTTCGCCGCCCTCCACGCAGTGCCGCACCCGGACGTGCACGTCGTTGATGACCCATGACGAAACCGCGACAGTGCGTGTCCCTGTTCGCAATTCTTCGACCTTCTCGAGCTTGGCCTGGACGCCGGGAGTCACCGTGGCCTCGAGCATGGCCTTGAGGCGCGCGAGGAACTCGGGGCCCTGGGTCGGTCCTGTCCAAGGCTCGACGCCGATGGTGAACGACGCGGGATCGTAGCGCCGGTCGCCAAACACATAGTTCCATTCGCCCGCACCGCCTGCCTCTCCGGGGGTCATCGCCAGGGTCTCGGGCACGTCGATCTGCCAGGAGGTGGGCGCGAGCGCCACGGTCCGCCAACCCGGGCCGTCACGCAGTCCCCAGGGCCGGCCCGTCACGATGGCAAGGGCGAGGCAGAGAGGAACGCCAACGGCCGCGACGGTGGCGGCGATCTTGACGGTCCGGTCCTTCGCCGACGGCGGCCGTCCCTCCTCGCGCTCCTTCCCCACCAGCCTGCCTGAGAGAAGGGTCCATCCGAGAACCGCCCCGACCAGCCCGCCCCCCAGGTGCGCCGCCATGTCAACACCGGGCAGAAGGGAGACTCCGAGGTTCAGCAGGAGCGTGGTCCTGAGGGCCTTGTTCAAGCCGGCCAGAACGTCGTCTGGGAGGAGGCCATGGCCCTGCCGGGCCAAAGTCCAGGTGGCGGTCATGAGGCCCCAGTTGGCGCCGGAGAAGCCTACCGACATGCCATGCGGGTGGCCGAAGGTGCTGGCGACCGTCCCGCCCAAGGCGGACGCCACCAACACGATCAGGAGCCGCGCCGGACCCACGAGTCTTTCAAGCAACACTCCAAAGGCCAGGATGCTCACGTTCCCGGCCAGGTGGGTGAAGGAGCCGTGGAGGAGAGGGGCCGAGAGAAGGCGCCAGGGCTGGGTGGGGACCATCTCGGAAATCAGGGCGCCCATTCGGGGCAGGGCCAGGCCTGGATCACCGAGGCCCCACCACAACTGCGCCACGAAGACCAGGGCCAGAAACGCCATGACCGCCAAAGAGACGGCTGCAGAGCTCTTGCGGAACCTGGTCAAAGCCCGGTCCTCCTCTGGGTCGGGTGGCCGCTCGAGAATCTGTCGCTGACTCTCTGTCAGTGCTGCCAGTTCACCCTTCCGAGCCTGCTGAGCCACTCGTTTCAGGGCACCGTTTTCCTGCGGAAGCGTCGCCACGAGCGAGAGCGCAGGCCGGTCCAGCCAGACGGATCCGTCGCATCCGAGTTGCATGACGGTCACCCGCGAGGAAGAAACAGCCCTGCGGGTTGCCTGGATCTTCTCCCTCGCCTTCTCATCTCCTCCAACAACGATGAACGTGGATGGCGCCGACGCCTCGCGCCGAAACTGCGCAAGCCGTTCACCCAGAGCCGCTAGAGCGCCCGGCTCATCCTGGTCGAAGAGCCAGAGACTGACCTCCCGTCGTGTCTCCGGCAGCACCACCCGGGTTTCACATAGATCGCTTTTTGCAATTCGAGCCCCCGTCCGGATCTCGACGCCCGCGCAGAGAAGTTCCTTCAGCAGTGCGTCGCGCAGACGCTGTGGCGAGGCGAGGGCCGCGGGCGGAGGACGACGCGACCTCCACCAGCGGGCGGCGGCGCGGCGGCATCGGTTGAGGACGTAGGCGCCAAAGGCGCCAATCGCAAGAAACCCGATCGTAATCGCCAAGAGAAACAGCCATCCCTTGACCGGCACGCCGAGGATCTCTCGCTGCAGGACCGCGCTCATGGATGTTCTTTGTCTCCTGCGCCACGCGGGCTGACTGCGTGCCACCGAAGATCCACAGGTGCGCGAGCAGCGGCCGACACTTGTAGGAGCAGTGTACGCCAGTTTCGGCTGACTGCGGGATCGGCCCCGATGAGTCTGACCAGTGCCATCAAGACTGAGAGGTTTGGGACCGACCTGCGGCGAGCGTGATACCGGGAATCCAGGCCGAAGGCAGTATCGGCGCCGGTTGGACACGCGCTGGAATCCCTGACGAAACCCGGTTAATCTCGGAACCGAATGCTATTGGCCCAAGTATGACCCAGCCGCAACGGAATCCCGGTGCCGTCTGCTCCCGGTGCGGAGCCAGGATCAAGGGCGACAGTGCGGCCTGCTTCGAGTGCGGGCATTCCCGGCACGCCGCCAGTCTGAAGAAGGGGCAATTGATCGACGGTCGCTATGAACTGATAAGCGAACTGGGCCAGGGTGGAATGGGCACGGTCTATAAAGCCTACGACCGCACGCTCGACGAAAAGGTCGCGCTGAAAGTTCTTTCGGAAACTGCCGGAGATTCGGCGGAGGCCGACCGGAGATTCCGCGCTGAGATCAAGCTCGCGCGCAGGATCAGGCACGCGAATGTTTGTGGCATTCACGAGTACGGTGAGAGCGATGGCATCAAGTACATCGTGATGGAGCTTGTAGTTGGAGAGGATCTAAAACAGTACTTGCGCGCCCGGGGGAAATTATCGACCCACGACGCCGTCGGCCTGGTGCGCCAGATCTCTGACGGGCTTCAGTCGATCCACGACGCAGGAGTCATTCATCGGGACCTCAAGCTTGCCAACGTCATGAGGGACAGCACCGGCCGGTTGCGCCTGATGGATTTCGGACTTGCCAAGGGCATGGGCGATGCGAAGGCCACGGCAACCGGGATGATCCTCGGCACGGCCGCGTACATGAGTCCGGAACAGGTGATGGCCGGGACGGTCGACTCCAGAACTGACCTCTATTCCCTGGGAATCATGACCTTCGAGTTGCTGACCGGACGCGTCCCCTTCCGGGAAGCAGATCCGATGGTCCTTTTGAGTCGGCAGCTCCACGAAGCGCCGCCGCTCGATGACCCGGATATTCCTGCTGCCCTTGTGCCCGTCCTCGCCAAGGCCCTGGCCAAAGCGCCCGAAGAACGCCACGCGAGCGCCGTTGACTTCGCCTCCGAGTTGACCCGGGCGTCCGGTGCTTCTCTCGGCGCGGCAGGGCCGGGCATGGAGCTGGGGGCTGGCGAAGCAACCACGGCGCTTCCTGCAGCCGCCTCGCGATCCATCAGTCGGCCCGCACCTTCGACCACCTCGACGGAGGCGAGAGGAAGGGTCGCCCCGCCGGCGCCACGATTTGAGCCCACCCTGGCCTTCGTGCAGCGATCCGGCGTGTCTCGGCCGCCCGAGGCACTGAGCCGGGGCACGACAGGAGCACCACAAGCGCCTAGATCCCCTGGAGCTGACGGACCGCGCTCCGGCGTGACGTCGGCGGCGCGGGCGTCCAAAGCCCCGGCGGCGCGCCATCGTTGGGGTCTTGGGATGGGTATTGCCGCAGGGGCGATCATGGCCGTCGGGCTCGGCGTTTGGCTGGCCTTTCGGGCGGTGGAGATGGCATCCTCGATGACGACATCCGACCGCCCGTCGGTGACCACATCTCCGATCGCAACCAACGCTCAGCACGATCAACCGATCGCAACGATGCCCGTGAACCCTGAGCCGTCGATGCCGCCTCCGTCGACTCCACCCCCTCAAACCGCGGCTCCGACCCCGCGGCCACAGAGCAGCGCCACGAGGCTACTCGACCCTTCTCGAGCCCGGGGCGGCGTGGATTTCTCAGGAAACTGGGTCGGCAAGGCCACGGAGAAGACGCCGGAAGGCGTCGTTACCTTCGATGTCGACGCCTTGCTCCGATCGAATGATCCTACCTTCGGCGGCCGGATGAAGGTCGACAGCCCGGCGGGCCCTCTCGACGTTTTGATCAACGGCGAAGGTGTGGAGGTGACGGTCACGGCGGTCAACGGCAAGCCAACTCTCTGTGTGACGGTGGACCAGTTCAACCTGACGACTCTGGCCACCGGAGCGCGCCAGTCACAGACGGGCAATACTTACTACTTTCAGTTTGCTGGTGAGCGACTTTTGGGCTGGGACAAGAGCGGTGCCGTCACCATCGAGCTGAAGCGCCGAAGCCCAAATCGCTGAAGCGGGCCCTGGAATAGTCAGTTCTAATCGAACCCCCTTCGGGCCCAGGAAGCCAACGAGAATGCCCTTGTTGCGGCAGGCCTTGGTAACGTTGGCGCTGAGGGCAAGAAGCGTCAGTACGCTGGCGCATCGAACGAACATCGCCAGCTCCCAGAGCCATGGCGCCCTGGATCCCAGGGCGTGGGCGGCGAAACCGGTAGTAGACGGAGCGCGCCCAATGTGTTCAGGGCGTCGGCAAGTGTCAGCGGAAAAAGGAGAGCGGTTCCGACCGCCGGGAGCGTAGGGGCAACAAGCGGGCTGTTCGGTCAAGTCCCCGTCGGGTCAACGATTTGCGCCTCGGCGCTCGAGCTCGACGGTTACGGTGCCGCTCTCGTCCTGGCCCACAAGGCGCCCAGCAACGAGCTGGAGGTAGTAGGTGTTGCCCGGCTGCGGCTGACGCTCTCCCGTGGCCAACATCGTCATGATGAGCTGCCTCACGGCCAGACGGAGCGTTGGCTTGCCGTTAATCGTCGTGACCGTCGTCTCGACGCCGTCGCCGTTGATCAAAACGTCAAGAGGGCCCGTCGGGCCGTTGATCTTCGTCCGGCCGCCGAACGTGGAACCACTCGATTGGAGCACGGCGTTGACCTCGAAGGAGACGACGCCCTGCGGCGACTTCTCGGTTGCCTTGCCGACCCAGTTTCCTGAGAAATCCAATTTGCTCTGGACAGTTGGCGGATTCTGGCCAGTCGCAGGCGCGCCCTGCTGAGCAAGGTCGATTCCTACATCGCCGGTCTCGTCCTGGCCGACTAGACCATTGGCCGACCGCTGCAAGTAATAGGTGTTGCCGATGTCCACGTAGCGCTCGCCAGTGGCAAGAACCGTGAAGGCGATCTGCTGGACCGCCAAACGCAAGGTCGGCTTGCCTTGAATAGTGACCACCGAGGACTCGACACCCTGGCCGTTCAGCAGTACCTCGATTGGGCCTTGGGGGGTGGGTATCTTCGTGCGAGCACCGAACGTGGTGTTTCCAGTCTGATCAATCAATGCATTGACATCGTAAGTGAGGACACCTTGCGGCGTCCTCTCTGTCGCTCTGCCCGCCCAGTTTCCGGCGAAGTCGCCCGCTCGTCCCGGGGCTCCTGCCTGCGGCGCGGGTGCGGAGCTACGCTGGGCGCCCGAGATCTCAAACGGGGCCATTGTCCTGGCCCAGGCCTTCTGGTAGGACGTGAACTCCCTTGGACACCGTACCGCACGCTCCTCGGGGAGCTGGATAGGCACGAGGATCGAGAATTTCTCCGGGTTACTTCCGTAAACCGTGCACATGATGTTGAAGAACCGCTGGGGCTCGAGCGAGTGCTCGTCCGCGTAGTGACCGGCTTGTATCGCTTTTTGGAGCGCCGCGGGCAGGCCAGCTTCAGGTTTGGCTTCAGAATAGAACGCGGCGGCAGACAACGCGATTTCTGGGCTGCCGGACGCGATCGCCAAGAGCGTCGCGAACTGGTCGACCGCGTCTTCCTCCCTTGCCGTCACGCCCAGATCCAGCTCGCCGAGTGAATAGTGACCAAGTTCATGGGCGAGGACGAAGTAGATGTAGTTGCGGGTTAGTAGGAGAACTTGGCTCGGGGTCTTACCCGCCTCAAGAAACCTCTTGGCGACCACGTTGACATACTCATAGCAGATGTGGACTCCGTGATCTTCAGGGTTGTAGAAAGCGTTCACGATCCCACACTGCTCGACGGTGACCTTGACGGGCCGCGGGAACCGCCACGTTTCTCCCATGGCTTTGACGAGCTCTGGAAAGGGGCAGCCGATTGGGTGGTCGGGGCGGCAGTCGAATATCTCCTTCTGGAAAATTCTCAGCCCTTCGTCTGCCGGCGGCCGGACCACATAGCTTGGGACGCCGTAGTCGGCAAGGGCTACTGCGGGCGGCATGAGGGCGAACGCCGCGGCGAAGGCAAGGTGCGACAGGGTCAGTAAGACAGTGCGGCGTTCCATCTTTTCTCCTTTTGCATCAGCCGCGTTGGACCACGCGTCAGTGCTGCCCGAACGGCTTGAATTTGAAGCGAGAATGACCGGTGCATGAAAACCGTTTGACAGAACAGCACCGCACCCCACGCATCACGTTGGGACGCACACACTCACCGACGCTCCTACCAACGCTCCAGAACTCAGGCGACACAGCGTTTCGCGAGTGTTTCGGGCCGTCACAAAACCAAGGCCACACTCTACGGTCGCCGCGATTCCGACGCCGATCGATCGGGCCGCCTAGTTTGTCGCCTTCCGCGTCGCGCCTCACATGATCACAATAGCAGAAGCGACACTGGAAGTTCTGGCGTATCGCACCATCCAAAATGTAACCCTCAGGCGTTCTCATGGCCCTTGGGTTTCCGGACCTTGGCCGTCAAATGGCAAGGCAGAGTGCCTTACTTCCCCCACCCGAAGCCTTGCCATGGCGTCCAAGTCCCGTTGCGAGGTGGTGTCCTTACCGAGCGGTGTGATGGAGACGCGCGCTCCCCCAACTTTCCTGAATAATAGACATCGTCCCCGAGGTTGGCGCCTCGGCTGAGGCCCGACAGGACGACGTGGGCTTGGTGGGAAGCAGGTTCGCGAGGGCAAGGATCACGCAGTCCGTTTCGGCGAGACGGAAGGAAGCGGCGCCGGTGCGGGTCGTGATAGGTTGCCGGGGCTTCGCCTCGCTGCCTTGACAGGTGTTCACGATGCGCCCATTTTTCCCGTTCAGCGCTGGTCTGCCGCGACCCCTTGGCGCCAACCCTCGTGAAGGCGGCGTCAACTTCGCGCTTTACACCGGTCATGGGACCGCCGTAGAACTCCTGCTCTATGCGCGAGCGCACGATCCCGAGCCCGCCCAGACCATACGGCTCGAGCATCGCCAGCATCGCTCGGTCAACACCTGGCATGTCTTCGTTCTCGGCGTGGGCCATGGACAGTGCTACGCCTGGCGAGTGCACGGACCATGGAATCCGTCAGGCGGGCACCGCTTTGACGCGACGCTTTCGCTGCTCGATCCATACGCTCGCCTCATCGTGCCGCGCACTCCCGAGGACGCGGCGCACGAACCCGAGCACGGCGCGTCACGATCGGGGCGTTATATCAGCGTCGTAGTCGACCCCAGGGGCTTCGACTGGCGGGATGTCACACCCCCCCGCGTCCACCCGTCCGAACGCATCATCTACGAGATGCACCTCGCAGGTTTCACCAAGGACCCCAGTGCCGTGGCCAGCCGCCCCGGCACCTTTGATGCGCTCATCGAGCGCATCCCCTGGATCGTCGAGCTGGGCGTCACGACCGTCGAACTCCTTCCCATCTTCAGCTTCGATCCGCATGCCCCCGATCGTCATGACCCCACGACTGGAGAATCGCTGCGCGACTACTGGGGCTATAACCCTCTGGGCTTTTTCTCGCCCCACCACGCCTACCTCGACCGCGAGCCGACGGGGGCCGACTCCGTACAGGCGCTGCAGGAGCTCGTGCGCGCCCTGCATGGGGCCGGCCTGGAGGTTTTCCTCGACGTGGTCTTCAATCACACCGGCGAGTTCGGGCTCGATGGTCCGACTCACGGTTTCCGCGGCATCGACAACGCGACCTACTATCTGGTGAGCGGCGACGGCTCGGGGCGCTATGTGGATTTCAGCGGGTGTGGCAACACCGTGCGCTGCGGCCATCCCGCGGTCCGCCGCATGATTCTGGACAGTCTGCGGTACTGGACCACGTACTTCCACATCGACGGCTTCCGTTTCGACCTCGCCTCGATCCTCTCTCGCGACGACCAGGGTCGTCCGGTCGAGCACCCGCCCCTGCTCTGGGAGATCGAGGGCGACCCGGTGCTCGAGAACGCGACCCTCGTGGCCGAGGCGTGGGACGCGGGCGGGCTTTATCAGGTCGGGCGCTTCCCGGGCGAGCGATGGTGCGAATGGAACGGGCTCTTCCGCGACGACGTCCGGCGCTTCTGGCGCGGCGAACCGAACCTGAGCGGCGCCGTGGCCCAGCGGATGCTCGGCAGCCCCGACCTCTACGAGGCGCAGGATCGTCAGCCCTCGCAGGGCGTGAACTTCGTGACCTGCCACGACGGCTTCACCTTGGCCGATCTCGTGTCGTACGAACACAAGCGCAACCTTGGAAACGGCGAGGACAATCGCGACGGTGGGGAGACGCGGACCGCCATGAACTGCGGCGTCGAGGGACCGACCGACGACCCGGCGGTGAACGCTCTGCGGCGGCTCATGACCAAGAACCTGTTGACCACACTCTTGATCGCGCAGGGCACGCCGATGCTCCTCTCGGGGGACGAGATCGGCCGCACTCAGCGGGGTAACTCCAACGCCTGGTGCCAGGACAACGCCGTGTCCTGGACGGACTGGGGCCTCCTGCGCGCGAACGCCGACCTCTATCGCTTCGTGTGCCTGCTCATCCGCTTCCGGCGGTCCCATCACAGCCTGCACCGCTCGCGCTACCTGCTGGGCCACGACGCGCCCGAGGGCCACGATACCCCGGGCTACACGCGGGTCCGATGGCATGGCCTTGAGCCAGACCGGGCGGATTGGGGCCCTGAGAACCGGCTCCTCTGCTACACACTGACCCCGGCCGAAGACGACGTCGCCCTCCACATCATGCTCAACGCCGGCGCGGATGTGGTGGAGGTGGTTCTCCCCAGGGAGCCGCGCGGCGGCGCCTGGCTGAGGGTGATCGACACATCGCTCTCCTCACCCGATGACATCGGGCCACTCGGGAGCTACAAGTCGATCAAGGGCCAGGCGTACTCAGTCGTCGGGCGCTCGGCAGTGGTGCTCATCGGCAATGCCTCGCTGCATTCGGCGAGCGAACGCGCGACGCAGGCCGTCGTCGTCCCTGGCTCGCTCCGGGCTGACCCGGCCCGCCACCGGACCGTCACGGAATGATCACGGAGGCCCCCTTCGGCCCGCGCCCCGCGCGAGCGCAGGGCGGACCTTCAGCATCCCATTCGCAGGACTAATTCCCAGCCAGAACCCGCGCGATGGCGTCCATGTCTCCATGGAGGGTGGTGTCTTTGCCGAGCGGTGTGATCGATACGTAGCCCGCTCGAATCGCCGCCATGTCGTCGCCTTGCGCTGCATCCCACTTGTCGAAGGGCTCCGCGATCCAGTAGAACTTGCGGCCCCTGGAGTCCTCGGTCACGGAGACGCCGGATGCGTGTCCGCGCATGCCCTGCCGTGTCACCTTCACTCCCTGGATCTCCGAGGCCGGACCGTCCGGCACGTTCAGATTGAGCAGCACTCCCGGCGTGGGCGGCGTGCTGAGCAGCATCTCGCACAGGCGACGCGAGTGTTTCGCGGCTTCGGTGAAATCGAGCGGACGGTTCCGCGTCACCAGAGAACAAGCGCCGGCCGGGATGCCCCAAAAGGCCGCCTCGCGCGCGCCGCCCACCGTTCCCGAGTAGTAGACATCGTCGCCGAGGTTCGCTCCCCGGTTGATACCGGACAAAACCACCTGGGGCTTCGAGGGAAGCAGGTTCGCGAGGGCAAGGATCACGCAGTCCGCAGGGGTTCCATCCACCGCGAAGGTGTTCTCGTCAATTTTTTCGACGGTGAGAGGCCCCTTGATCGTAATACCCTGCCCGCAAGCGCTCCGCTCCCGGTCGGGGGCAATGACCACCACGTCGCCGAGTTCCGACACCGCCCCACGCAGGGCCAAAAGGCCGGGGGCGCGGTATCCGTCGTCGTTCGTGATCAGGATGAGGGGTCGGGACATCCCTTCAGCCTATCGGGTTTCGTTGGACCCACCAAGGGCGCCCAGGCATCTGGCAAGATGGACTCCCATGAAGCGCCGCGATTTTCTCAAACTCGCCGCCACCGCGCCGCCGCTCGCCCAGCGCGCCCTGGCTCAAACGCCGAACCGGGAGTTCGACTTCATCGTGGTCGGCGCGGGCTCCGCGGGCTGCGTCCTCGCCAATCGACTGTCGGCCAGTCCCGCCACCCGGGTCCTGCTTCTCGAAGCCGGCGTCTCGGGAGAGTCGGATCCAAACGTCACGACGCCGGGGCGTTGGACGTCCCTTATGGGATCTGCCTACGATTGGGCCTATCGAACGGAGACGGAGAGTGGACTTGAGGGTCGAGCGATCCAGTTTCCGCGCGGCAGGGCCCACGGCGGGTCAAGCGCCATCAACGCCATGGCTCACATTCGGGGCCACCGGGTGAGCTTTGATCGCTGGCGCCGCCTGGGGAGCAAGGGCTGGGGGTATGACGACTTGTTGCCCCTGTTCAAACGCTCAGAGCGCAACGATGATGGAGCCTCCGCCTACCGGGGTGGAGAGGGTCCGCTCGCCGTCTCTCATTGCACGGATCCGCATGATGGCCACCACGCGTTTCTGGCGGCGGCGGCGCAGCACGGATTCCAGGCCGACGCCCGCTTCGACTTCAACGGGCCGGCGCCCATGGACGTGGCCGGCTTCTACCAGAAGAACATCCTGAACGGTCGCCGGCACAGCGCCGCCGCCGCTTTTCTGGCGCCCATCCTCGACCGTCCCAATCTCGAGATCAGGTCGGCGGCGGAGGTGGCTCGACTGCTCTTCTCCCGATCCCGCGTCGTGGGCGTCGTCTATCGCCTTGGCGGGGCCGAAAAGGAGGCGAGAGCAACGCGCGAAGTGGTCCTATGCGGAGGTGTGGTCGAGTCGCCGAAGCTGCTGATGCTTTCGGGGATCGGACCGGCCGATCACCTCCGCGCTCACGGTCTCAAGGTGATCGTCGATCTTCCCGGCGTGGGAGAGAACCTGCAGGATCATCTGAAACTCTCGATCCGCTGGGAAGGCAAGACGGTCTTGCCCGGATCGACGGTTACGGCCGGGCTGTTCACGGGTCTCGAAAGTTCACCCGCCGCAGGGGTTGAAGCCGCGCCGGACCTTCAGTTCTACATAGGCAGGGGTCTAGACCAGCCGGACCGCTTCGTGACGATCACGGTGTCGCACGTCGCCCCCAGGTCGAGAGGCACGATCCGCCTTCGGTCCGCGGATCCGAGGGGTGCGCCCCTCATACGGGGAAATTACCTCCACAATCCTGAGGACGCGGCGGCCTTGGCACGGGGCGTTCGGCTGGCCAGAACATTGGGCGTGTCTTCGGCCTATGACCGCTTGCGGGGTGAGGAGATCGCGCCCGGCCCCGCGGTGAAATCGGAAGCTGACCTTGTCGCCTTCGCGCGCCAGGCCGCGGACACCATTTATCACGCGGCGGGGACTTGCCGGATGGGCCCCGCGGACCAGCCGGACACCGTAGTGGATGCCGAGTTGCGGGTGAAGGGTGTTGCTGGCTTGCGCGTCGCCGACGCGTCGATCATGCCCGAAGTGGTGGGCGCCACCACCCACGCGGCCTGCGTGATGATCGGGGAGAAGGCGGCCGACCTCCTCCTGAACCTCACCACAAAGGAAGGTTGACCGACTAAAAAGTCGCCCGCAGGCCGATCTGAATCTGCCTCGATGAGGTAACGGTTGATCTGATCCGCCCGAACGTGCTGAGGGGCGCCTCGGTGCTGGCCGCGCCGGTGAAGGCGAGAAGCGCTGGGGAGCCGAAATTCGCTCGATTGAGAATGTTGAAGGCCTCCAAGCGGACTTCCAACCGCCCGCGGTTGGAAAGCGCATGCAGGGGTATGAATCGGACCAGGGCGAGGTCGACGGTTCGAAGGTCGGGGCCGCTGAAAGCTCCTCGACCGGAATCGCCGAAAGTGCCCGGCTCCTGCAGGACGAAGGCGGCGGGGTCGAACCACTGAGCCGGGTTGCCAAGGACGGCGCTTTGCGCGGTCCGGCCGGGGGCGAGCGACGGCCTGTCCACACCGAGCCCAGGTCCCAAGGACGGGGACCAACGCGATCGCGACCGATTGCTGGCGATGAAGACGGTGAGCGGATTGCCGCTGCGGTACCGTCCGATCATCGATAGCTGCCAGTCGTCCCGGAAATTCCAGGTCCCGGTCAGAACCAGGTTGTGGGTGGCGTTGAAATCAGCCGGCCCCTTGTTCGTATCCAGACCGAAGGGTTCAGGGAAGGCGGACGTGGTGCCGTTGGTCGCATCGGAAAAGAACGTCGAAGCCTGGGTGGTGTCGATGGTGCGGGCAAGGGTGTAGGAGGCTTGAAGCCTCAGGCTCTTCGTGTTGTGGCGCAGATCGAAGATCCCGGCGTTGTACCAGGACTCGCCGTCGCTCGTCTTTTGTTCGATGACTCCAAACGCGGTGTTCGGTCGTGCTGCGGTGGCCGAATAGAAGACAGTGCCGTCGGCGCGCAGCTCGGGCGTCGGAACGTTGACGTCGCCGCTTCGAAGAAGGTGCGAACCTCGGGAGCCCGCGTAACCTACGGTGAGGACCGTGTTGCTCCAGAGTTCTTTCTGTACATTCAAGTTGAAGACGTGGGCCCGGGGGTTGTCCAGGTCCCATTGGACCGGTCGAATGGAATTCGCGACTCCCCGGGCGAAGGGAGGTTGCGGGAAGGTCGGATTGGCGATGACCGCTCGGGGGCTGGCCGGCGGATTCGTAATAGTCACGATGAGGTTTTGCTGGTTGTTCACGTTGTAGTAGAGGCCATAGCCGCCGCGGAGAGCCAGCTTTCCATCACCTCGGGCGTCCCAGGCGAAGCTGACGCGCGGTGACACATTCAACTTCGGCGAACTGCCGTAGGGCGCTCCGACGGTTGGCGCCAGGTCCTCCAACGACACGAGTGTCGAATCCCGCCCAAGGGCGTCCTTCGGGAGCGTCGTCATCTCGTAGCGAAGACCGCCGTGAACGGAGAGACGGTCGGAGACGCGGAACTCGTCCTGAAAATAGGCGCCGAATAGGGTGAAGCTCCACAGTCGCTCAAGAGAGGCTTCGGGGGTGAGGCCGATGAAACGAATAGGGGTGTTGCGCAAGAAACCCTCAAGGCTGCCAAAGGCGTAGATCCCGAGACTGAACGTGGGATTGAGAAGGTCGTTCTTGTATCGCTCGACGAGCGCTCCGCCTTTGATCAGGTGATTCCCACGGGCCTGGACGAAGGAATATTCGGCGCCGAGCACGCGTTGCTTGATGATGAGGTCTCCCGAGGTCTGCGGGCCGAAGCGGCCCGGGATGCCCCCGATATCGATGCCGCCCACGAGGGGCCGGCCCTCCACGAAAGGCGGCAGAGGACTCGACAGATTGGCCTCGACAGTCTGGCCGATGCGGGTGGAACTCAGGGAAAGTCGCAAGGTGTGGAGTCGGGTGCCCGAGGTGGCGTGCCGGAATTCCGCGGTCGCGAACTGATTGGTGGAGAGGAAGGTGCGCGGAAACTGGGGAAAGTCGGTCGGCAGATACTGGTCCGCGGTGTCGCGGGTATAGCGAACAAACATCTGATCGCTGTTGCTCAGGTTGTGATCGAGGCGCGCCTGGAGGAAATTCTGGCGGATCGTCTGATCAAACGGAAAGCGCAGCTCGGCCAGACCGCCGCCCAGAGAAGGGCCGTTGGGGAGGGGAAAGACGTCGAGGTAGGGACGCACCGCGGGGGCCACACCCACCTCGATCAGCTGCATCGGATTCGCGGGGTTGGGTAGAAGCCCGTTTCGAGCGGCCAGATCGGGGACCACGGTGGAGATATTCCTCCCCAGGTTCTCCCGAAGGCCTTCATAGCCCACGAAGAAAAAGGTCTTGTCCTCCTTGATCGGACCGCCCAGGGTCGCCCCAAACTGATTGCGGAGGAAGTCCGGTTTCACGCCCTGGTCGAAGTAGTTGGGCGAATCGAGGGCTTCGTTGCGGTGATATTCGAAGAGGCTGCCTTGCCAGTCGTTGCCGCCTGACTTTGTGGCCACCAGAATCTGGCCGCCGAAGTTGCGGCCGTATTCGGCCGAATAACTGTTCGTCTCCACCCGAAACTCTCGAACCGTCTCGGTTCCGAGCGTCGTGCCCGCGGCACTTCCCGCCGGGCCGTTGGTGAAGTCGTTCAGAGGCGTTCCGTCGAGCATATAGACGTTGGATCGCGGATCGAGGCCGTTGATCGACGCGCCCACTCCGTGAGCCACCACGGAGCCCCCATCGCGATGAGAGAAGGCCACCACTCCGGGCTGCAGGAAGGCGAGGTCCGTGTAGTTCCGGCCGTTCAGCGGCAGGTCCTTGATCTCCTGTTCGCCCACCAGAAACGACAGCTCGCCCGTCCCCGTTTGAACCTTCGATCCCTCGGCGACCACCGTCACCTCTTCGGTCCGCGCCCCGGGCTCGAGTATCAGGCTCACCGTGGCGGGCACACCCAGCACCACCAGCACATCGGGCCTTACCGCCGGCTTGAAACCATCGAGAGTCGCTCGGACCTCAAACCGACCCAAGGGCAGGACCGGCATCACGAAGCGCCCGTTGGAACCCGAGACGACTTCACGGATCAAACCCGTTTCCATATGTCGCGCCACCACGGCGACACCCGGAAGGGCGGCGCCGGAAATATCCCGCAGCGTTCCTTCGATGGAACTCGAAGTTGCCTGAGCGGAAGCGCCTGCCGGGGACATCAGAAGAAGACCGAGGACGAGAACTGTTGCTGTCCTATTCATTCGTTGCTTGTTCCCTGTCAGTTTCGTGCCGCGTGACGGCTTGGATCCGACCAGGCCTGGTCAACGGCGCTCGGCCTCGGCGGTTTTCGTCGAGCCGGACGCCTTGATGTCGTAGACCAGCAGACGATCCTGATCTCGAAGAAAGAGCTTCCCATCCGCGATGGCCGGATGGGGCCAGTTGAGCGGCGACCCGTTGGGAATTTCGAACTGTCCCTTTTCCTTGTAGCCCGCAGGCGTCGCCTCAATGAGCATTACGAGACCGTTCTCGTAACGGAAGATCAAATGAGAATCCGCATAGGCGACCGCGGCCGAGCCCTTGCCCGCGTTCCTGATATCCCCGCCCCACACCTTGCGCCCGGTCGCAAGTTCGACACAGATGGGCAGCCCCATGCGATGCCCCTGGCCGGCATAGACATGGCCGCCCACCAGCACCATGCCCCCGTGGTGGTTCTGGAAGGTCTTCCCGTCGAGGAAGTACTGTTCGGTGGCGAAGACACCGTCGCCCGCCCTCGCGAGCTTCACCAGGGCGCTGCCCTTCTGGTAGCCGGTGGCGGCGAACACATAATCACCCATGACCAATGGGCTGGAGATGTTCGCGGTTTCGTTCGCCACCTTGTTGTACGTCCAGAGGAACTTGCCGTCGGCCGCTCGGACAGAGACCACACCGCGGCCCATCATCTGAACGTACTGCTTCACCCCGGCGCCGTTTGAAATGACGATGGAGGAGTATCCGGCGCCATCTCGGCCGGCCGGGCCCAGTGCTCCGGATTTGGTGCGCCAGACTTCCCTGCCCGTCGCCTTGTCGAGGCTGACCATCAGGGCGTTCGCCGCACCCGGCGTCACCACCAGGCGGTCACCATCAACCAGAGGCGACTCCGCCCACTTCCAACTCGACATTACGTTCCCGCCGAAGTCGTCGGGCAGGCTCTTCTTCCACCGGACCTTGCCGGTGGCGGCTTCGAGCGCCATCAGATCGCCCTCCGTGCCGATGGCATAGATCAACTCGCCATCCGCCGTGGGCGTCCCGCGAGGGCCGGCGTAACCATCCTCGGTCCAGGCTGGACCGATGCGCGTCTTCCACTCGATCCGCTTCTTATCGAGCGAAAGGCCGATCACAAACTGATCGGGGCCGATGTCTCCCATGGTGAAGACGCGACCATTCTGAACCGACACGCTGGAGTAGCCGCCTCCGATGCCGCTCACCTGAAAGGCCAGCTTCGGACCGCCTTGGGGCCACTGCTGGAGCAGCCCCGATTCGTGCGAGATCCCATCGCGATTGGGTCCGCGAAACTGCGGCCAGTCAGCCTCCGCACTCGCGCCCTGCGCGGTCAGCACGATGAGGGTGAGGATTATTGGGGTAATACGCTTCATTTCGAGATCCTGGAGCCGTTCAAAAATATGACGCAACCGTCAGCCAAAACACAGAATACGTCCGTCGCTCGCCGCGACCAGAAGCCGGTTCTCCGCAATCGCCGGAGACGTGGATACGGGCACACCTGTCTCGTACGAGAAAACGCCCTTGCCTGTTCTGACGTCCACACCCCGGATTCGGCCGTCATGGGACCCAAAAAAAATCCGTGAGCCTTGAAGGGCGGGCGAGGAGTCGATCTTGCCTTGAGTTTCGAAGGTCCACGCGAGCGTTCCCGTCTTGACCTCGATCACATGAAGGGCCTTGTCGCGCGATCCGATGAAGGCCAAGCCGCTCGCGACGACCGCGGAAGAATAGAAAGGGAAGAGCTTTTTCGGCGTATACCGCCAGACCACCGCCTTTCGGTCGATGTCGATGGCGACGACATCGTTGCTGAAAGTTCCAAAAACGGCCATTCCGTCGGCAATGGCTGGAGACGCGGCCGTGTACCCGCCGAAACGAGTTTCGCCTCTTACCCGCCCCGTGGCAAGATCGAGGCCCCGGAAATGACCGTCGCAACCGGCGACGTACGCCACACCGTCCACGATTCCACAGGTCGCGTGAATCTGGGCGTCGCTCTGATACGCCCATCGGCGCGCGCCGTCGCTCACGTTCAATGCGTGGAGCGTTCCGTCGTAAGAACCCACAACCGCCACCCCCGAGGCGACCGCCACCGACGCCTTGATCTCCGCCTCTTGTTCGGTCTTGTGGAACCAGATCTCCTTGCCGTCCGCCAGGTCAAACGCATGGATGACGCCCCCGAGGTCGGCGATGAAGACC
>JAENWE010000056.1 GCA_016650185.1 Vicinamibacteria bacterium
AAGGTACTCAATCGGGTCCTCAATGGTGATGATGTGCATCGACTTCTCGAGATTCATCTTGTTGATGATGGCGGCGAGGGTTGTCGATTTACCCGATCCTGTCGGTCCGGTCACGAGCACGATCCCGTTTCGCTCGTGCGCGATATCGCCGAGCACCGGCGGAATTCCAAGTTGCTCGATGGTCGGGATCTTGCCCGGGATGACGCGCATGACCACGCAGAACGTCCCACGCTGAGCGAAGACGTTGACCCGGAAACGAACACGGCCGGCGAGCGAGTAGGAAAGGTCGGTCGAGCCGGTCTTGACCAGCTTCTCCGCAACGTCCCTCTTGCCCGCCATCAGGCGCATGGCAATCTGTTCCGTCTGGTAGGGCGACAGCTTGTCGATTCCCATGTAATCGACGCTCTTCAACTGACCGTCGAGTTCCACCTGCGGAGGCCGGCCCACCGAGATGTTCAAGTCCGAAATCCCGGGCGCGAAATCGAGCATCTTGTTCAGCAACGGATCGAGTTCGAAATAGGGCATGGAAAGACGTCCTCCTCACTGAAGCTCCAACCGCGGGGGATCTTAGCCCGGGAGCGGAGGTCTCCCGAGGCCGGGACGGCGAATTCGTGCGGGCGCGCGGACCCGGGCGGCGCGGCGACGGGCCTGAAACCGCCGCCTATCCGCCGCCCACAAAGGTCACGATTTCGAAAACATCGCCCGAGCGAACCTCGACTCTCTCGTGGGCGTCCTTGCGCACGAGCTCCCGGTTCCGCTCGACCGCGACCCGGCCTACCGGA
Source organism: Vicinamibacteria bacterium (assembly GCA_016650185.1). GTDB lineage: Bacteria > Acidobacteriota > Vicinamibacteria > Fen-336 > JAGNNV01 > JAGNNV01. The sequence continues at coordinate 783 of JAENWE010000056.1, forward strand.
AGATTGAGGTGACGCAGGAGCTGATCCACCGAGAGTCGCTCGGGGCACTCGGCGGGACTCCCATTCACCGTGATGCGAATGTTTCCGGAGGACGGGCTGGGGCTCGCTCCGGCGGAGAGGTAGGTCATCGGCGCGACTCTTTGCGGCTCGAGTCGTTGTGGCGCGACGGCATACCCGCCTTCAGCGCGCGGACGCCGAGGCGGCGCGCGAAGCGAGGTAGGCAAGGACCAGCTGATCGAGGGAAAGATCTTCGATCACCGTCTTATCGTCTTGCGGCGCGTAGCGGCCCTGCTTGACCTCATTCATCGTGGCGGCGTGAATGTCTTCCATCAACTTCGCGAGGCCCTTGTCGTCCTGGGCCTCCGGGACATCTTTGTAGTGGAAGCGCTTCGCGCCGAGGATCTCACCGCCCTTGTAGATCAGGGTGAGGACCATGGGGGTCGAGGGACCCTTGTCCTCGGTCTGAACGTGGTAGGTGACGCCCTTGTATCGGACGTCCGTATTGAAGCCGGTGACCATGCAGGAACTCTTCGCGCGGATTGTAGAGGAAACCGGCCTTCGTTCGGGCAACCAAGGGCGCAGGATTCTGAAAAGGGAAGCCTGAGCGGACGAGGCGGGTAAACTCGATGTTCGATGTCCAGGCCCACCGATACGACGGATCCGGAGTTCGTCCCCTTCTTCGGCACCTGGCGGGCCATCTACGTGGCCGTAATCGTGGTCAACCTAGTCGCGATGGCCCTCGTATATCTCTTCTCTCGGTTCCCCTACTAAGCCGGGGGGCAACCCAGGATGTCGACCCTCGACTGGACCGTCCTCGCCGTCTATCTCACCGGAATCGTCGTCTTCGGCTATTGGGTCGGGCGGAACAACCGCAAGGTCGACGACTTCTTCCTGGCCGGCCGCCAGATGCCCTGGTGGGCGATAGGCCTCTCGGTCATGGCCACCCAGATCTCGGCCATCACCTTCATCGGAACCACCGGCCAGGCCTATGGCGACGGCATGCGGTTCCTGGTCGTGTATTTCGCGTTGCCCTTCGCCATGGTGATCCTCTGCCTCACCCTTGTCCCTTTCTTTTATCGCGCGAAAGTCTTCACCGCGTACGAGTATCTCGAGCAGCGCTTCGACCTGAAGACGCGGACGATCACCAGCCTCCTGTTCCTGCTCCAGCGCGGCATGGCGGTGGGGGTCACTCTTTACGCGCCTTCGCTCGTGCTCTCGACCATCCTGGGCCTGTCCGAGTCCGTGACGATCCTGGTCATGGGCGGCTCGACCATTCTTTACGTCATGAAGGGCGGGAACCGGTCAGTCATCTGGACCGACGTGGTTCAGATGGGAATCATCTGGATCGGGATCTTCTCCTGCCTGTTCGTGGCGATCTACAGGCTTCCGGACAACGTCTCCCTCCGGGGTGCCCTGTCCATCGCTCAAACCGCCGGCCGCTTCAACGCCGTCGATCTGGATCCATCCCTCACCAAGCCCTACACCCTGTGGGGCGGCGTCATCGGCGGCTTGTTCCTTATGCTCTCCTATTTCGGCTGCGATCAGAGTCAGGTCCAGCGCTACCTGTCGGGCTCTTCACTGACCCAGAGCAAATTGTCGCTTTTGTTCAACGCCTTCCTCAAGGTCCCGATGCAGTTCATCATCCTGCTCACCGGCATCCTGGTTTTCGTCTTCTACCAGTTTCAGCCGCCGCCGGCGCTGTTCAACAGCGTGGCCCGGACGCAGTTCGAGGCGGTGCGGTCGCCCGAGAAGACTCGAGCGGAGAGTCGCTATGCGAGCGCGTTCGAAATCCGGAAGAAAGCGGCGCTCGATCTCACCGCCAACCGGGGCCCCGAAGAGGCCAGTCGATACCTCGCCGCCCAGAAGGAATTCGCGGAGGCGCGGACCGATGTGGCCGCGGTCTACAAGGAAAGCACCGGGGTCGCGGACTACAACGACACGAATTACGTTTTCCTCCACTACATCCTCACCCAGATTCCCCACGGTCTCCTCGGCCTGATCATCGCGGTGATCTTCGCCGCCGCCATGTCATCTCTGTCGGGCGAGTTCAATTCTCTGGCCACCGCATCCATGATCGACTTCGTTCGAAGATTCAGAGGCGCGGGCACGGACGAGCGTGATCTCTTCCTGTCCCGGGTATTCACCGCACTGTGGGGCGGCTTCGCCTGTCTCATCGCCCTGCAGGCGGGGAGGCTGGGCTCGGCCATTGAGGTGGTCAACAAATTCGGTTCCTATTTCTACGGTTCGATCCTCGGCGTCTTCATGCTGGCGGTGCTGACGAAGCGCGCGAACGGAACCGGGGCCTCGGTCGGCCTCTTCGCCGGAATGGGTGTTGTGGGTCTCGTCGTCACCTTTACAAGAATTCACTTCCTGTGGTGGAACCTGGTGGGCGCGACCACCGTGTTCGTGATCGGCTACGCGATCAGCCTGGCCGTTCCTTCCAAAGTCAGGGCTTCATGACGCCCAGGGCAGGCGCGCGGCTTCTCCGCGAAAAGGAAAGTCCGGCCAAGGACGAGGTGGCGGGAGCTTCGGCCTTCGACTCCTTTTATCTCAAAGATCGCTACGGCTCGAAAGCCATGCGGGCCATATGGTCAGACCGTGCCATGGTTCAGGCTTGGCTCGACTGCGAAGCCGCCCTGGCTCTCGCCGAGTCGGAAGTGGGCGTCGTCCCGACGTCGGCGGCCAGGGAGATCGCAAAAGCGGCGAGGGTCGGAAACGTCAACCTTGGAGCTATGCGGGCGGAGTTCGACCAGACCTGGAACCCGGTTCTGCCCCTGGTCAACGTCCTGCGCGCCCGGCTCTCGGAAAAGGCGGCCCAATGGGTCCATTGGGGCGCCACTTCCAAGAACATCATGGACACGGGCTCCGCCCTCCAGATCAAGGCTACTTATGCGGTGGTCGAAGCGGGTCTCGACCGAATTGAGAGCGCCCTGGTCGTTCTGGCCCGGAAGCATCGCGACACCCTGATGGCGGCCCGCACCCACGGACAGCAGGCCATTCCCGTGACCCTGGGCTACAAGGTCGCGGTATGGATCGACGACATCAGGCGACAGCGAGAGAGGCTCCTTGAGAGCCGGAAACGCGTTCTCGTCTGCGAGTTCGGCGGCGCGGTGGGAACGATGGCCGCGTCGGGGAAGATCGGTCTCAGGATTCAGGAGCGCTTTGCGAAGCGACTGGGGCTTGGCGTCCCGCTCATCCCGACCAAGACCGCGGGTGACCGCTTTGCCGAGTTCTTCCTCGTCCTGTCTTCGATCTCCGGGACGTTTTCGAAGATCGCGGCCGCGGTCTACAACCACCAGCAAAGCGACATCGACGAGCTGTCCGAATTCAGCGTGGGCAAGGTGGGCTCGTCCGCCATGCCTCACAAGCTCAATCCGGTGGCCTCTGGTTCGGTGGTGCTGCTCTTCAGACTGATCAAGGCCCGGGCCACCGCCGTCCTCGACTACGTCCACTGCGAGTGGGAAGACGATCACCGTCAGGGCGAAACCCTCTGGTCCTTCGGCCCTGAAATCTCACTTCTGTTCGGCGCCCAGCTCGAGTTGCTGGCCCGGGTGCTCGAGTCCCTGATCGTCAAGCCGGAAAACATGCTCCGCAATCTCGAACGCAGCGGAGGAGCCGTGCTCTCAGAGGCGCTCATGATGGCCCTCGCAAAGAAGATGGGCCGCGATGCGGCCCATGCCCACGTCCTGGGTTTGTCCCGGCGGTCACGAGCCGAAGACCGCTCCTTCTGCGATATCGCCCGAAGCGACCCCAAAGTGAAAACGCTGGTGACGCGCCGCGCCCTCGACCGGGCCCTCGACTACCGCAGCGGAGTCGGCCTTTCCACCTACTTCGTGGACTCCGTTCTCGGGACGACAGCGACCGCTCGGCGTCCTCGGCAAAAAAAACCAAGCCGGAACTCAGGAACACGATCATGACCACGCCGCCTCCGCCTCCAGGACCCAGCATCGGAACCACCTACTTCACGGCCTTCGGCGTCGACGAGCGGCTGATCCGCGAAGCTCTCTCCTCGGCTCTTTCCCGGGGCGGCGAGTATGCGGATCTCTTCTTTCAGCACCGCATCGCTCACAACTTCGTGCTCGAAGACGGGTCGGTCAACCGAGCCTTCAAGGGGACGGAACTTGGCGTCGGAGTTCGGGTCGTGAAAGGCGATCAGACGGGCTACGCCTTCACTGAGGATCTGAGCCTCGAGAGCATCCGGCAAGCGGCAAGAACCGCCGCCACCATCGCCGATGGCTCCCAGGGCGAGGCCCCGGAGCGGTTCCACATCACCACCGGCCTGCCGTCGCGATACGCGACGGAACGCCACTGGGACAACGTGAGGCCCGAGGAGAAGCTCCCGCTGCTCACCGGCCTCAACGACCGCACGTTCTCCATGGACCCCGCCATCCGGAAAGTCAACATCACGTTTGGCGACGAGACGTCGGCCATCCTCATTGCCGATTCGTCAGGGCGCGTGGTCGAGGACATTCAGCCGATGACCCTGCTCTATCTCAGCTGCGTGGCCGAGAAGAACGGCGAACGCGAGCAGAACACCTATGGAGTGGCGGCGCGGAAGGACATGTCGTTCTATTCAAAGGACCGTCTCGATCTGATCGTTCAAGAAGCGGTGGATCGAACGATGATCCTTTTCGACGCGGTCCAGCCCCCCGCGGGAGAAATGCCGATCGTCCTCGGCGCGGGCGCTTCGGGGATCCTCCTCCACGAGGCCATCGGCCATGGGATGGAGGCGGACTTCAACCGCAAGGGCACGTCGATCTACGCAGACAAGATCGGCAAGAAGGTGGCTCATCCCTTCATCAACATCGTCGATGAGGGCACGGAAGAGGGCGCCCGCGGCTCCATCAACATCGACGACGAGGGCAATGCGGTGGGCCGGACGAACCTGGTCGAGGACGGAGTCCTGACCACCTACCTCCACGATTCGATTTCGGCCAAGCACTACGGCGTGAAGCCCACCGGCAACGGACGGCGGGAGAGCTATCAGTACCCGCCCCTCCCGCGCATGCGCTCCACCTACATGCTGCCCGGCCCGCACAAGAAGGAGGAGATCATCGCCTCCGTGAAGAAGGGGCTCTTTTGCACCAACTTCACGAACGGCCAGGTTCAGATCGGCGCCGGCGACTTCACCTTCTACGTGAAAAACGGTTATCTCATCGAGGACGGCAAGCTCACGCGTCCCATCAAGGACGTCAACATCATCGGGAACGGTCCGAAAGTTCTGGAGCGAATCGACATGGTGGCGGACGACCTCACCATCGATCAGGGCGGCTGGACCTGCGGCAAGGACGGGCAGAGCGTGCCGGTATCCCAGGGAATCCCCACCGTAAGGGTCTCGTCGATCACGGTCGGCGGCCGATCCGAGCGGTCCTGAGCCCAATCACCATGACCACGCGAGAAACGGTTGGCGAGGAGTTCAAAGAGATCGCGCGCGCCGCGGTCACGGCGGCCCGGGTGGCGGGGGCCCAGGGGGTGGCCGCCCGCGTAGGCAAGGTCCGCGACGTGGGCGTTCAATGGCGTGACGGCCAGATCGAGCAGGTCACTGAGTCGACCACGCGAGGCCTGGCCCTCAGCCTGTATGTGGACGGCTGTTTCGCGTCGGTGAGCACGAGCGACTTGCGCCCCGAGGCCATCGGCCCCTTCATCGCCGACGCGGTGGCGATGACCCGAACACTTTCGCAGGACCCGTTTCGTGTCCTGCCCGACCCCGCTCTGTACTTGAACCGGCCGGACCTCGACCTCGAGTTCGCCGACCCGGAGTACAACAACCTGAGCGCGACGCGGCGTCGCGATCTGGCCCGGACCATCGAGGACGCCGCACGCAGCGTGACGGCGGCGGACAAGATTCTCTCCGTCACCACCTCGGTGAGCGACTCCCGCTCCGAGATGTTCCGGGTCACGTCGAATGGCTTCGAGGGCGAACGCATCGACACCTCGTTCTGGCTTTCGGGCAGCGTCACGGTCAAGGACAGCGATGGCCGACGCCCGGAGGAAGGCGATTTCTCCGGCGGCCGCTTCGTCCGCGACCTTGGCGATCCGAAGAGGGTGGGCGAATCGTCGGCGCAGCGGGCGCTGGCCCGTCTTGGATCGAGCAAAGCCGCGTCAAACGCGATGACCATGGTGCTCGACAACCGCGCAGCCGGCCGCTTGGTGAGCGCCTTGCTGTCACCTCTCGCCGCCTCTTCCATTCAGCAGCGGCGGTCTTTTCTCGAAGGGCGGGCGGGCCAGGAAGTGGGTAGCCCGCTCCTCCACATCGAGGACGACCCTTTGATTCCGAAGGGCTTCGGTTCCAGACATTTCGACGGGGAAGGGATCTCCGCCCGCAAGCTGCCCATCTTCGACAGGGGCGTTCTGCGCAACTACTACATCGATACTTACTACGGTCGGAAGCTCTCGATGCCTCCCACCACGGGAGGGACCTCGAATCTCTCCTGGGCCCTCGGAAGCAGGTCCCAAGCGGCGCTGATCGCAGACGCAAAAGAAGGCGTCTTCGTCACCGGCTTTCTGGGCGGCAACTCCAATGGCACCACCGGCGACTACTCGTTCGGCGTCCAGGGTTTCATGATCCGGCAAGGCGCCTCGGCTGAACCCGTGGCGGAGATGAACATCTCCGGGAACCAGCTCGAGCTCTGGAAGCGGCTGGCGGGCGTAGGAAACGACCCTTATCCCTACTCGCCCCTGCGGACGCCGACTCTCGTCTTCGAAAACGTCTCGTTCGCCGGGATCTAAGCCGGACAACTCGTCGGCTCTTTTGGGGCGTTTGCGCAAAAGCCTTCAACCTTGCCAGAATGCCCGCAAGTCGTTTCTATTCCCTTTATTCCCTTTTCATTTCGTTTCAGGAGATATTCATGCGCCGAATTTTTTTCAACGCCCTAGTTGTTCCTCTCGTCGCACTTGGCTTGAGCGGGTGCGACAATGACCCGCAGGAGAAATATGTCGCGGAGCTTCGCTCATCCAATGAAGTCCCGGCCAACTCCTCGGCGGCCGTCGGCTCGGTGGTGTTCCTCGTCAGTCGCGACGGATCCAGGGCCGAGTACTCGGTCGAAGTGGACGGACTGACCGGAGGCATCCGAGGGGGTCACTTCCATCGCGCCGCGGCGGGGGTGAACGGACCGATTGTCCTGAGCTTCTTCTTCAACGAAGATGGCACCGAAAATCGGACCCCGACGCCCGGCACCACCGAGCTCGAAATCAACAAGGTCATCGGACGCACCATCACCAAGACGCAACTGGATCTCATCCTCACCGACTTGCGGGCGGGGAACATCTACGCGAACGTCCACACGCCGAACAACCCCGGCGGCGAGGTCCGTGGCCAGATGATCCGGCAGTAGCCCCTTCGCTGTCCTCCAACCGACGCCGGCCCGCCTTTCGGTGCGGGCCGGCTCTTTTTTTGGGCTTAAACGCTACCGCGCTCGCCGCTGAACCAGCATCACCATGTGACCGGCGATCATCGCGGCCAGGATGATGCCGCCCTGCGCGAAGCTTCGGGTGTAGAGCATGTAGACGCAAAAGCCGAGAGCGAGAAGCGAAACCGGCAGCGCGAAAGGAACGCGGAAAGGCGCCCGGCCCTCCCTCAGGCGAAAGACCCAAAGCGAGACACAAACCATTGCGTAGATGATCAGCCGGACGATGGCGGAGAGGACCGCATTGCCTTCGAAAGTCCCGAAGATGGCGAGGGCTCCGGCCACGATTGAGAAAACCACAATGGCGACATCGGGGGTAAGAAATTTCGGGTGAACCCGGGCCAGCCGGCCGGGTAGTTCACCCCGTTCAGCCATCGAGTAGAGGAGACGCGGCGACTGGAGGCCGTTTCCGGTGGCCCAGCCCCAGACTGAGATCATCGCAGCGAAGGAGGCGGCGACCACACCGCTCGGACCCCAGAGGACCGAGAAGGCGGCGGCGATGGGAGCTTTTTCCTGCTGCAGATTCGGCACCAGACCGATGCTCACGTACTGCACGGACACGTAGACGGTGGCGATGACGCCCAGGGCCACGAGCAGCGCGAAAGCGCTGTCTTTGCGGGCGTCCTTCGCCTCTCCGGCCGACATGAGCGGCGCCTCGAAACCGCCGAAGGCGAAGACGAGTAGAAGCACGGCCTGCGTCCACTGCGGCTCGGCCACCACCTGGGTCTCGATCACGGTCGACGAAACCAGGGGCAGGCCCAGAACTACCAGAAGCGCAAGGGGAAGGAGTTTCAGAATCGTGAAGACATTGATGGCCCAGGAAGCCTGCTTCACTCCAACCAGATTGATCACGGTGATGATGATCAGAATGGTGAGGATCACCGCGGATCGGCCCGCCCCGGCCTCTGCAGACGGGAGGATCTGAGCCAGATAGCTTACGAAGATATTCAGGTTTGCCGCCGCCGAGAGGAGGCGCGTCCACAGGGTCAGCCAACCGGCTTGAAAGCCCACATGGCGGCCGAACGCCTCGCGCGCGTAGAGGTAGGCGCCACCGCTCTCGTCGAATCGACTGGCCACCTCGGCGAAGCACAAAACGATGGTCAGGACACCCAGGGCCGCGAGGCCGTGAGCGGCCGGGCTCCGCACCCCGGTCAGCGCAGCGATCTGCGCGGGCATGCCGAAGATGGCGCTGCCGATGACGCCGTTGACGATGGCCAGGGTGAGGTCGGCGCGAGAGATGGCGCGGACCGGGCGAGCGGCGTTCATCGCGACATGATAGTGACTGCGACGGACGGCACGGCCCCCAAAGGGGTCCCCCGTCTAAACTCTCCAGGAAGGCGGCTCACTTCTGCAAGGAGACTCACCCATGCGACTACTTCCCATTCTCAGTCTCTCCACCGTCCTCCTCCTCTCGCCCCTGGTGCTTTCTGCCCAGGAGGCGCCCCCATCCCTGGCCACCCTCCACCTGGCCGACGGCACGACCGTCGCCCTCCTCGAGTGGAGGCTCTCCTACGAGTTTGCGTCCTGGAGAAAAAATGACCAGATCAGCAACGCCAAATCTGAGACCACGAACGGGCACAGCCTTCTTTTGGGCAAGAAGAGCTATCCGCTCAGCGGCGAGATTTTGTCGGTGACTCATCAGGAAGACGGTGACTCCTTCCGGGTGGCCGCGATCAGCCTCAAGAAGGCTGGTCCGGTGAAGATTGAGTCGCCGGACAAGCGTGCGATCGCGCCCAACCTTGACAAGGACTACATCTACCAGCCGCGAAGCCTCGACATTTCCGGAAAGACGTTCTCGGGTATTGATCGCAGCTTCTGCATCGTGTCCTTCTCGGCCTTGGTCGACTGCGGCAGAACTGAAACCACCCGAGTGGTCCAGATCGACTTCAACTGAGACGTCCCGACGACGCCTGAATGGCCGCCTGTCCTCTCTGCCAGCATCCCATCGTGATCGCCGAGTTCGATGTCGATCGTGGCGAGATCTTCGCGTGTCCTTCCTGCGGCGAGGAACTTGAGGTGCTGGGCTTCGACCCCTTGCGCCTCGTGCGCTCGCCGCCCGAAGCCGAAGAACCCTGACGATCGGCGGAGAGGAGGGTTATGATGCCGGCCTGACCTTCCCGTAAATGCCGGACCCCGGCGGGGTTCAAGCCCCGCACGGGCCAAAAGATCTTCAAGGAGGCGTGATGTTCGGTCTCGGTGTACAAGAACTCCTACTTATTCTTATCATTCTCGTTTTTGTTTTCGGCACAAGTCGGATTGCCGACTTGGGCAAAGGTATGGGCGAAGGCATTCGCAACTTCAAAAAGGCCGTGAAGGACGACTCGAACCCGTCCGGGCCAGGTTCAACCGAGGAGAAGAAGTGATGAAAGTGAATCAGAAACTGGCGGTTCTGGCGGCTCTCGTTCTGGCCGGTGCGGCCTGTCACAAGGACAAGCCCATTCCCCCGCCTTTCGTTCCAACCCCGACGCCGGCCGTGGTTCCAGCCAATCCAACTCCCGCACCCACGGTTGAGACCCCGAAGATCCCCGAGCTCAGTGAGTACGAACGCATCCGCCAGATGCCCATCGACGAAATCGACCGCCTGGGCCTCCTCGGCGATGTCTACTTTGACTTCGACCAGGCCGAACTCCGCGAAGCCGACCGGGCGACTCTGGTGCGCAACGGCGAAGCCCTGAAGAGACTCGACTACCTGGTGGTGACCATCGAAGGTCACGCCGATGAGCGGGGCACGATCGAATACAACCTGGCCCTCTCCGACCGCCGCGCGCGGGTCGCTTATGACTATCTGATCTCCATCGGAATAGCGCCTTCCCGCCTCAAGGCCGTCGCCTACGGCAAGGAAATTCCCGTCTGCACCGAATCCAACGAGGACTGCTGGCAGCGCAATCGTCGCGCGCACTTCACGGTCACCGGCAAGACCGCCAGATAGCGGGGGGCGCGCCTTGAGAGAGCTGGTCGAAAGAGCTAGGAAGAACGCGCCGTGAGTGGAGAACCGGCTCTCAAGGAGATCACGGGGCGCATCGGTAAGTACGACATCCTCAAGCTGCTGGGCAAAGGGGCCATGGGTATCGTCTACCTGGCCAAGGACTCGATGCTCGACCGAGAGGTAGCTCTCAAGGTCATGGTGTCGAACATCGCCGACGACCCCGATCTGAAGATGCGTTTCGAGCGCGAGGCCAAGGCGGTGGCCAAGCTCTCGCATCCGAACGTCGTGAACGTCTTCGACCTCGGCTACCACACCGATGGTTCTCCCTACATGGCCATGGAGCTCCTCCGGGGCGACGATCTCCAGAAGACCATGCGCCTGGGACAGATGCTCCTCGATCGCAAGATCTCCATCATCGTCCAGGTGCTCGTGGGTCTCGCCCACGCGCATCAGGCCGGCATCGTCCACCGCGACATCAAGCCGGCCAACATCTTCATAGGCGACGATGGCTCGGTGAAGATCATGGACTTCGGGGTGGCGCGGCTCACCACCTCCTCCGTAACCGGCACCGGGGCCATCGTGGGCACCGCCGACTACATGTCGCCGGAGCAGGTCAAGGGCGCTCGGGTCGACGGGCGCTCCGACCTGTTCAGCGTGGGCTGCATGTTCTACGAGATGCTCGTGGGCAAGCGGCCGTTCCACGCGGAGAACCTGATGGCGATCTTCTTCAAGATCACCCATGAAGAACCGAATTGGAACGCCCTCCCTCCGGGGGCCGAGTACGACGCCCTCACTCCCATCGTGTCGAAGGCCCTGGCCAAGGATCTCAGCCAGCGGTTTGAGAACGCGACCCAGTTCGCCGTCGCTCTGCGCGACTACCTCGCCACCTACGGCACTTCCGCGTCGGCTGCCAATCATGCTCTGGATGACCTTGTCGATCTGAATGCTCCCACGGGAACGCCGGCGCCGCTCGAAGACCTTCTCGACGCCCCCACGGAGACTGACGGAACTGTCGATCTTTCGAGAGGACGCGCGCCCACGCGGGTCGGGGCCCCCGCCACCATCACAGGGCCCCGGTCGGGCGCCAGCCCCACCCTTGCCGGTGCGACGAAAGTCGGCGCGACCCGAGTAGGCGCGACCCGGGTCCAGACGGCGGGCGCACCCGGACGGATCGAGCCGAAGGCGATTGAGGCCCCAAAGTCCAATACCGGCGTGATCGCCGCGGGATTCTTTGGCCTGATCGTGACTCTGGGGAGCGGTGTCTACTTCATCGCCAACAAACTTGAGGGCAACAAGCAAGCCCAGATGACCCAGCCCACCGCCACTCCGGTGGTGGCAGCCCCAACCCCGGTCATCCCCGCGCCCGCTCCAGTTACGGTCGCCACGGCAGCGCCGCAGCCGAAGTTCGACGCCGGGGCCGGCAAGGCCGCGGGCATTGTGAAGGAAGCGAGCGACTCGTTCGGGCGGGGCGATTACGATCGGGCCATCCAAAAAGCCCAGGAAGCCCTCCGGGAAGATCCAGGAAATGGATCCGGTCAGAGGATTCTCGATCAGGCGAGAAACGGCAAGGACGCGCGCGCCCTGCTGGTGTCCGCGCGAACCGCGCTCGCGGGCAAGGACTTCGGTCGAGCGCGCCAGATCGCACAGGACGCCAGCAAGAAAGCCTCCTGGGATTCCGAGGTGACGAACGTCCTCAACGAAATCTCCAAGGCGGAGGCGGCGGAGCAGACCGCCGTGGCGAGCGCGGCTCAAGCCAAAGCCGTGCAGGAAAGCCAGGCCCGAGACAGCACGATTAACTCTCTCCTCTCAAGAGCCACCTCGGCTCTGGGAGCGGGCAAGTACGATGAAGCGGCGAATCTCTACGACGAGGTCCTGAAACTCGATCCGGGGAACAGCCCGGCCCAGAGCGGCAAGATCGGCGCCATGACATCCAAGGCCGCGGCCGCAGCCACGGCGGCGAACACGGCGCCGGCCGCCCCGGCCGGAAGGGCCTTCAGCGCGGGCCGGACCAGCAAGAAGGCGGGCGGCCCCTCCGGCCTGAACGCCGCGGGCTTCGGCGCAGCGGCCGGAGTCAAAACCGGCACGCAGGCTGCGGACATGCCCGGTAGCATCAGCTTTGAACTTCAACCCAAGTCACCCCGGCCCGGAGATAACTACAAGGTCGTGGTGAAATTCACGAATGAAGGCAGCGCACCGATCGCCCTGAACGGCCTGCTCGTTCGCCTGACCGTCAACGGAAAGGGCGTGGGCGCCCCTCAGCCCCTCGCCGTTTCAAGCGTGGCCCCGGGCGACACCGCCATCATCTATTCGGCGGGCGAGGTCTGGAGCGACTCGATCACGGAATGGTCCTACAGCGCCACCGTCACCGGTCCCAAGGGGGAGTCGTACCAGAACACCGTCACCTGGAAGTGAGGCCGCAGGCCTCGGTCCGCGCCCACATCGGCGCACCGCGTTCGGGCGGTCGTTGGCGCAGAAAACCGGAGGCAGTAGGATCGGGTCCATGAAACGGCCTCTTCTCGTCAATGCTTCCATCCTGGCGATCTTCTCGGTCGCGCCGGTTTTCGCCAATGACCCGCCGCTGGTGGAGCATCAGCCCGCCCAATGCTCCACCGTCGGGAGACCCATCGAACTGTGCGCTTCCGTGCTTGACGACGGCGATATCGCCAAGGTCCGAACGTACTTCCGGAAGCCGGGAGAGAAAGAGTACCTGATCTCCGAGATGAAGTTCGAGGGCGCGCGCTTTTGCACAACTCTCCCCGGGGTAAAGCCCGGCAAGCTGCGAGCGCTGGAGTATTACATCCAGGCCGTCGACACGGAATACGAAAGCAAGCGCACCAGCACCTACCAGTTGCAGATTCAGACCGAGGGAGACTGCGCTTTCCCGGCCGAGCAGAAGGACAAGGAGAAGGCAGGTTCCATCCTGGTCTACGCCACGTCGGTCAAACAGGGCAAGAAAATGCCCGACTATCTGGACCCGACAGGGGTCACGTTCGTGCCCCTGGGAGGGGCAAAGGACTAGCAGCCCGTGGTGAAAGTCGGGTTGCGCCGGAAGCGGATCTTTTCCGCAGAGCTCTGCGTTGCGCAACCTCGCAATATTTCCGATATTCCTTCGGTTCCGCGCCTTGATCTGACGAAAAATCTCTCGCTTGCGACGCGACCGGACTTTTACCACGGGCTGCTAGCCCTCGCGGGAGGCGCTCCGACCGCTCTAAAGGCCGGTTCCCTTCTTGGGGGCCAGGGAGAACATCCCGTGGATCGCGGCCAGGACCAGGAGCATGAAGACGCCGTGCAGGTAGCTCGGCATGGCGGTCCAGACATCGGCGTGCGACGCCGCGATCATTCCCACCAGCATGGGCGCTGAGAGCCAGGTATTGATCCTGGAGAAGAGCAGAGCTTTTTGGGGGAGTTCGGCCGGGGCGGGTGGATTGGAACCCAGGAGACCACCCAGAATCTGTTTCTGAGCGGGCCAGATCACGAACCACACGTTGAACCACATGATCGAACCGATCAGCCCGCCGACCAGCATCCAAAGCCCTCGGCGAGAGAAGCCGCCGTCCGGGTCATAGAGATTGCCACCCATGAGGTAGGTGATCGAGAAGAGGAACCAGCCGATGAGGAATGTCCACATCGCGCCCCAGCGGAACCACCACAACGCGCGAAGCAACA
>JAENWE010000057.1 GCA_016650185.1 Vicinamibacteria bacterium
CAGGGCAAGCTGAAAGGGCAGATCTTCCGCGTGGCTCACCTTGGCTACTACGACGTGACCGACATCCTGGGCCTGATCGGCACTCTGGAGATCGCCCTGCACCGCCTAGGCCACAAGTTCGCTCCCGGCGCCGGCATCGCTGCGGCGAATGCCGAGTACCTCAAGAAGGCGTAGGTCCAAAGCGAACCATGAGCTACAAACTTCTCATTCTCGAAGGCATCACTGACAGGGGCAGGAGCGTTCTCGACGCCGAGGGTTGGACCCTTGACCAGAAGAAGGCCATGCCGCCGAAAGAACTCGCCCAGATCATCGGAGAGTACGACGCGGTCACGATCCGCAGCGGCACCAAGATCACCGCAGAGGTGATCGCCGCCGCGAAGAAGCTTCGGGTCATCGGTCGGCCGGGTGTGGGTGTTGACAACGTCGACGTCGATGCGGCCACGCGCGCGGGCATCTTCGTGATGAATTCTCCGGGCGGCAATCTCGTCTCGACCGCCGAGCTGACGATGGCTCTCATCCTTGCCACCTCCCGCAACATCGGCGCGGCGGACGCGTCGCTCAAGGCCGGGACCTGGGACCGCAAGGCGTTCGCGGGAGGGACCGAAATCTCCGGCAAGCGGATCGGGGTGGTGGGATTCGGTCGCATCGGCCGCGAAGTGGCGGCCCGCTGCAAGTCCTTCGGCATGGAGGTCTGGGCCTTCGACCCTTTCGTGTCCCCGCAGGTGGTGGATCGAGCCGACGTCAAGGCGGTCTCCCTGGACGACATGCTCAAGGGTTGTGACTACATCACTCTCCACACCGTGATGACGCCGGAGACGAAGCACATGCTGGGCAAGGAGGCCTTCGCGAAGATCAAGCCAGGTGTGCGCATCATCAATGCCGCGCGCGGAGAACTGATCGATGAGGACGCCTTGTTTGCCGCGCTGGAGAGCGGCCGGGTCGCCGGCTGCGGTCTCGACGTCCACGCCAAAGAGCCTCCGGTCGACTGGAAGATTGCGAAACACCCGAAGGTGGTCGCTACCCCGCACATAGGCGCTCAAACCGTGGAGGCTCAGGACCGGGTGGGCACGGACATCGCGTATCAGGTGCGGGACTTCCTGAAAGGCGGAGTGATCCAACAGGCGGTCAACTTCTTCCAGCTTTCGGGAGAGGCCTACGATCAGATTAAGCCGGCCATCGACCTCGGAGAGCGTCTCGCTCTTTTCGTGGGCCAGGTTCTGACCGGCAAAGTGGAGAAGGTCGAAGTGGGTCTGTTTGGATCGTTTAAGGACCTCTCGGCCCGGCCCATTATTCAGGCCACGGTGGCGGGGGCGCTCAGGGCGGCCGATCCGTCCGTCACCTTCGTGAACGCGACGACCCGAGCGGAAGCCATGGGGGTTGAGATTTCCCAGGCGGTGGCCTCATCTCACGTGAGCTTCTCGAACCTGATGGGGGTGCGTCTCACGACCTCGGCCGGCGATCTGGCCGTCGCGGGTATGTTGTTTGGCGACCAGCTTCGGCTGGTCGAGATGGATGGCATTGAAGTCGACGCCGTGCTGCAGGGCCACCTGCTCGTGATCAAGAATGACGACACGCCCGGCGTGGTCGGGCGAATCGGCACGCAACTCGGCGAGCACGCGATCAACATCGCCCGGATGAACGTCGGCCGGAAGCCTGGCAACGGGCGTGCGATCATGCTGATCGAGGTCGACGCGAACGTACCCGAGGCAGTGCTGGCCACGCTGATGAAGATCGAGGGAGTGCGCGAAGCGCGCGCCATTACGCTCGGCTGATCGAAGCCTACTGAACCTTGATGCCGGCGAAGAACACCTGCACGCCCAGTTCCGCGGGAGGGTCTGATGTCGACCAGACCGCCGATCGGATCTCGACCACGGAGGGACACGCCCCCGCGACGACCGGGAATCGGTAATCCTGCGGCTCCCGCTCGACCGCGGCCGTTCCGACCTCTCGTCCGTCAAACCGGATCCAGGCAGTTGTCGGGGTCTGCGGAGATGGAGGTGGCGCTGCCATCCTCAGAGTAAGAGTCGCGGCGCCGGAAGACGGGGCGCATAGCCTTAGACGCGAGCGACCGCGCGTCCACCGTGAGGTTGGCTCGTTCGCAAGCACCGCTCCTTTTTCCGATTCAGGGAGGTCCCGGGGAAGCGGCGGCCCGAAGTCCGAGATCAGTCCGAGATCGAAGGACCCCAACTGGATCTGATCGGGACGAATCGCGTCGGGGCGGCGTCTCCAGCCGATCGCCTGAAGGCGGGTCTCGTCCAGCGTCCATTCGAACGCAGCCGACCTGACCCACGCCGCGCGCGCGGCCGCCTCATGCTCCGGGCCAAGAAGGGCGAGGAGCCGAGGCGCGATTACGAGCATGGGGACGGGCGCACGACCTCCCAGACGCTCGAAAACGTCCGCGGCGTCGGCCAGGTGGCCGGCATCGGCCAGAAACTGAAAGCGCTCCGTCCAAAAAGTGTGCTCGTCGACTCCAGGACCAGGTTCCGTGACCGCCAGGTCCCGAGCGTCTGCGTTCGCTCGTACCACGGCCAGGGCGCGGGCCGGGTAGGGAGCCAGGGCGATGAAGACGATGAGCGCGGCAAGGGCGCGTCCCAAGAAAGCGCGTCCGGCGCCTCCCCTCACCCCGCCTGGCCCGAACCAGCCGCCGATCGCGGTCACAAAAAGGAAGGGCGCGATCTGGTTACGGTAGCGCACTTCGTTGTGGAAGAGGACCACCACCATGAGCAGAGAGTAAGCAAGCCAGAGGAGAGTCAGAGTCGAGGCGCGGTTCCACCGCTTCTTGAAAAGGAAGAGAGCGAGTCCCGCCCATGCGAGGAGGTACATCGTGTCCTCCAGGAGGACCTGTAACGCTTGCCTCCCCATTGATTCGTCGGAACGCACGGTGAGCCACTGCTGCAGGCCCTCGGGCCGGATCAGATGTCGAATATTTATCCAGATCTTCTCGGGGATTCGATCGGGTCGCCGGGAGAGGTTCTGCCAGGTGAGCTCGACCGCTCGATCCCGCTGTTCCGCCGTGGTTTTTTGGGAGGCGATGTCCCGCCTCTGGGCCTCTTTGACCCCAGGACCCACGAGGGCATTTGCGTACCAAAGATTCTCCCAGGCGAATGTTTCGATGAGCACTGGTTCGCCCATGACGAAGTAGTTGCGGGCCGACCAGGGGAGGATGGTCACCATTCCGCCCAGGGCCAGGAGCGCCACCCGCGGCGCACCGCGACGGACTCCCTCCTTCGCGAGCAGCCAGAACGCGATGACCGCGAAGAATGCCGAAGAGACCGACCGCGTGAGCGCGGCCAGACCCTGGGTCAGCCCGGCCCGCAGAGCGTTCGCACGTGATGGCGTCCGCAGGAGGAGATCGAAGGCGAGCATCATCAACGGCACGTACAGCGCCTCCGTCAGAGTCGTTGCGCAGATCTGGATGAGGGGCAGATGGAGAGCGAAGGCGATCCCAGCCCACCGTCCTCGCGATCCCGAGATTCGTGCTCCCACGCGAGCGGTTGATACCGCGGCCATGCCGCCGAGAGCGCACTGGATGAGACGGACCCAGAAGACGCTTGGGCCCAGCAGACGGAAGATCCCGAGAAGAAAGAGGTAATACAGGGGCGCCGCCGTCCATCGGTCGTAGTGCACCCTCCAGTTGTCGTAGTTCACGACCACCGACCACGCATCCGGTCGCTCCGCCAGCCAGAGCGAATGGGCCAGGTACTGATAGGGATGGCTGTATTGGAGCGGTTCTGCCACCCCGAAGGCCCAGGCCGCCCTCAGAAGGAAAGCCACCGCGAAGGTGACTCCCAAGGTGGGGGCGCCGGCCCGAATGAGTCTGGGCCGGAGACTTCGATCGAAAATTTCTCGCCGACCACCTCGAGTTGGGTGCCTTAGGGGTTCAGTTGCAAAAGTGCCCCGCGGCGGCTCGGGCCGCGCATCCATCGACATGAATCGAGTGTACTTTCCCGGTTCCAAGGACGGCAAGAATCGCGGGAGTCCAAGCCGGGCCCGCCGATCGTCGCAGGTTGACCTTCAACCGGCGAGTGCGCCCCATGTCCTTGGGTGCCGGCGAGTCTACTGCTTGGGCCGCTGAGGTCGCCCAGCGTGGGAGCAGCGGGCGTTCCCCGACGGCAGGTATTGGCGTATGGGTCATTTGAACCACTCCCGTGGTTCCGTGTGCTCAGCTAAAATCGCCTTCCAAGGCGAAACGCCAGCGCAGGCCAGGCCCGCATCCCGCGGCGGCCCAGATTTGCAAGGAAGAAACCGCACACATGTCGACCGGCTCCCAAATCACCATCAAGAATGGCGTCTTGAACGTCCCCGACCATCCCATCATTCCCTTCGTCGAGGGGGATGGCACCGGTCGCGATATCTGGCGCGCCTCGGTTCGAGTGTTCGACGCCGCGGTCGCGAAGTGCTACGGCGGGAAACGCAAGATCGTTTGGCATGAGGTTCTGGCCGGCGAAAAAGCGTTCAACGCCACCAAGGAGTGGATGCCGGCCCAGACCCTCACCGACTTCCGTCGGTATCTGGTCGGCATCAAAGGACCGCTCACCACGCCCATCGGCGGCGGCATCCGGTCTCTCAATGTCGCCCTCCGTCAGGAACTCGATTTGTACACCTGCCTGCGTCCGGTCAAGTACTTCAAGGGCGTCCCGACGCCGGTGAAGAAGCCGCAGGATGTCGACATGGTGATCTTCCGAGAGAACACCGAGGACATCTACGCGGGCATCGAGTGGGCCGAGGGCACGGCGGAAGCGAAGAAGGTTGTGGCCTGGCTCCAGACCGAAATGAAAGTGAAGAAGATTCGCTTTCCCGAGAGTTCAGGAGTGGGCATCAAGGTGATCTCCCGCGAAGGGACGGAGCGACTCGTGCGCGCCGCCATCAAGTACGCCATTCAGTTCAAGCGGAAGAGCGTCACCCTTGTCCACAAGGGCAACATCATGAAATTCACCGAGGGCGCTTTCCGCGACTGGGGCTACGCGGTGGCGACCCGCGAATTCCGAGCCCAGGTGGTCACCGAGCGCGAGTCCTGGATTCTCGGGAACGTTGAGAAAACCCCGGGCCTCTCCGCCCAGGACAATGCCAAGATGATCGAGCCCGGGTACGACATGATGGTCGCGGCTCAGCAGGCCGAACTCGTCAAGGAAGTCGAGACCGCCCTAGCTCTTCAGCCCAGCCACGGCAACGGCCAGTGGAAGGCGAAAGTCCTGGTCCGCGACTCGATCGCCGACATCACCCTTCAGCAGGTGTTGACGCGTCCCAGGGAGTTCGAGGTGATCGCCACCCCGAACCTGAACGGCGACTATCTCTCCGATGCTCTCGCCGCGCAGGTGGGCGGCATCGGCATCGCTCCGGGCGGGAACATCAACTACGAAACCGGCCACGCCATCTTCGAAGCGACTCACGGCACCGCGCCGAAGTACGCGGATCTCGACAAGGTAAACCCGGGCTCGGTCATCCTGTCGGGCTGCATGATGCTGCGGTACCTCGGCTGGGTGGAAGCGGCGAACGCGATCGAAGCCGGTATCGAGAAGTCGATCGACCAAAAGCGAGTGACCTACGATTTCGCCCGCATGATGGAGAACCCGACCGAGGTGAAGTGCTCGGGCTTCGCTGATGCCATCATCAGCAACCTTTGAGACCAAGGAGGCGGGAGTGACAAACGAGCGGTCGCGACTTTTCTCTGGAGTGGGTCCGCTCAGCGGAGCCACTCAGGAATCCCGACCTTCGCTGTCCCGTCCCGTCCAACACCAGAGAGAATCAAGATCATGAGCAAAACTCCCCTTCGCGTTGCCGTCACCGGAGCGGCCGGCCAGATCGGCTACAGCCTCCTTTTCCGTATCGCTGCCGGCGACATGCTGGGCAAGGATCAGCCGGTCATCCTCCAACTTCTCGAGATCACGCCCGCCCTTGGCGCGCTCAAGGGCGTGGCCATGGAACTCGAGGATTGTGCGTTCCCGCTTCTCGCCGGCATCGTCCAAACCGATGATGCCAGGGTCGCCTTCAAAGATGCGGACATTGCTCTGCTGGTGGGGGCGCGGCCGCGCAGCAAGGGGATGGAGCGAGGCGAGCTGCTGGCCGCCAACGCCGCCATTTTCACGGTTCAGGGGAAGGCGCTTGACGCGGTGGCGAAGCGGTCCGTAAAGGTGCTCGTGGTCGGCAACCCTGCCAACACCAATGCGTATATCGCGATGAAGTCGGCGCCGGCTCTGCCGCCGTCGTGTTTCACCGCCATGCTGCGGCTCGATCACAATCGTTCGCTGTCCCAGCTCGCGGCCAAGACGGGCAAGCCGGTGGCGTCGATCAAGAACATGGTGGTGTGGGGTAACCATTCGGCCACCCAGTATCCCGACTACCGCTTCGCCACTATCGAGGGTTCCTCCTTGAAGGACGCCATCGGCGATGAAGCCTGGAACAAGACCGTGTTCATTCCTACCGTAGCCAAGAGAGGGGCTGCGATTATTGAAGCGCGTGGTCTGTCCTCGGCGGCCTCGGCCGCGAACGCGGCGATCGATCACGTCCACGATTGGGTGCTCGGATCAGGCGGCGAGTGGGTCACCATGGGTGTGCCCTCGGATGGCAGCTACGAGATTCCTGCCGGCACGGTTTACGGCTTTCCCTGCACGACCAAGGACGGGACGATCTCGATCGTTGCTGGCCTCGAGATCGATGCCTTCTCGCGCGAGCGCATGACGATCACCCTCAATGAACTGAACGAGGAGCGAGAAGGGGTCAAGCATCTCCTCGGATAGGAAGTAGCCGGAAGCCCTGCGCAAGTCGGGGCCCGACCGTCAGTGCGAAGGAGCCCCCTGTCTTCGTGGACCGAGATGGATGGATATCACCGGCGCGCGCGCGAGAGAGGCAGGCGGTAGACCCCGTCGTCTCCGCTCTCATGCACCAGGGTCAAGCGATCGAGGAAGGCTGGATCGTCGAACCGGCCGAGGAGAGGGCGCTCGCCGGGCCGGTACAGGCCCCGGTGAACCACCACGTGGGTGACCCCCAGGCTCTCGAGGTTTGCGAGGCTCTCGTCGCTCGGGAAGTCCTCGAGGAGCCGGAAGAGAGCCTCGCTCTTCTGCGGCACGAGGCCGCTATATCCATGGATGGTCGGCCAGCCGTGAGCGGCGGCGTGGAGCATGTACTCGGAGTTCAGTTGAGACGAGCGCGCGGCGCGCTCGGATCCGGTGGTCGGGACCTCGGCGACCACCACCGGCCCAGATTCGGACGCGAGCCAGCGATCGGCTTCGGGCACGTCGACGCGATACTCGACCGCCCGCACATCGATCGCGAACTCGAGCAGAGCCGCGACAACCAGGGCCCGTCGGATGGCCGGCGATCGGATACGGTCGAGACCGGCGGCCGCGAGGATGGCGAGGCCCAGGGTGGCTATGACGAAGAAGCGGGAGGGCACGCGCACCATGTCGAGGGTGGGGAGGACTGCGTAGAGCCAGCCGTAGAACGGCAACGTGGTCCCCAGCGAAAGGACAAGACCGGCGCCGAGCCACGCCCATCCCGGAGAGGCGTCGATGAATCGATCACGGTCGGCGGCGGGCCATCGCCGAAGCGCGTATAGGGAGAGTCCAACAGTGACGAAGCCGGGGAAGAGATAGGTGCGAGGCGCGTCGTGGGCTCCGCTCAGGCCGGAGAGGGCGGCGGTGAGAGCTTCATGAAGCAGCGACGGCGATGCCAGGAAGCTCGCCAGATTGGGGTCCCAGTCTGCCACCGCGCCGAGCGTACGCACGAGACCCTGCTCGTTCCGCACCGCGAGATAAGGGACCGCGAGCACGGTGAGCGCCGCGCCTGCGGCGAGGCCTGGAAGGCCGAGGTCGCGGACGATGCGCGCCGGGAGCGCCCGATCGCGCGTGGCGCGCAGGAGGAGCCAGGCGGCCCCCGCGAAGGCGGTGAAGAGGCCCATGTGCAGGCTCGCCGCGCACTGCCAGGTGAAAACCAGAATGGCGAGATGGAGGGAGCGCGGGCGGCCCCGGCTGCGGTAGTCCTCGAGAAAGGCGAAGGTCCAGGGCAGCCCCGGGGTCATGAAGAGGAACACCTGGGCGCTGCGGGCGAACCGTGGCGGGCCGAAGGCAAACACCAGGCCGGCCAGCAGCGCCCCCCCGGTCGAGGCTCCGAGCCGCCGCGCAAGAGCGTAGGCGCCGAGCGCGGACAGCCAGGTTGCCGCGAGGAGCGCTACGTTCAAGGCCAGGACGGGGTTCTTCGAGGCGGCAAGCACGGGTGCGGTGAGTGGGGCCAGGCCGAGGAGGTTCTCGGAGAAGGCGAGGGCGTGATGCGCCGGGTAGAAGATAGGAGCCTCGAACACTGTGAGCGGATGGGTGGTCAGGGCCCGCAGATGCCATTCCAGGGTCCAGAGGAAGAGACGCGTGTCGGAGGAGAGCGGCACCAGCCGGTGAGCGGGGTCGATAAGGATGGGCAGGGCAAAGAGCAACGTCAAAGCGCCGAAGAACAGCGTGACCTGGCCCTGGGTGGTCAGCCTCATGAATAATCCGGGTCAGCTAGTCGCCGCCCCCCGCCGCGCGCTCTGGACGAGCGACGAGGCTGGACCTCAGGTAATCCCGGTTGAGCAGCGCGATGTTCTCGAGGGAGATCCCCTTTGGGCACGCGGCTTCGCACTCCCCGTGATTGGTGCAGGCGCCGAAGTCCTCCGCATCCATGGCCGCCACCATCTTTCTGACGCGCTCCATCCGCTCCGGCTGTCCCTGGGGCAGCAAGGCCAGGTGAGCCACTTTGGCGGAGGTGAAGAGCATGGCTGAGGCGTTGGGACAGGCGGCGACGCAAGCTCCGCAACCGATGCAGGCGGCCGCGTCGAAGGCGCGGTCGGCGCTCTCCTTGGGCACGGCGATGGCATTCCCGTCGGGCGCATTGCCGGTGGAGACCGAGACAAAACCGCCGGCCTGAATGATTCGGTCGAGCGCGCACCGGTCGACCGCGAGGTCCTTGATTACTGGGAAGGCCTTGGCCCGCCAGGGTTCGATGGTGATCGCGTCGCCGTCCTTGAACTGGCGCATGTGAAGCTGGCAGGCGGTGGTGTTCTTCTGCGGGCCGTGAGGGCGGCCGTTGATCACCATGCTGCACGCGCCGCAAATGCCCTCGCGGCAGTCGTGGTCGAATGCGATGGGATCCTGACCCTTGCTCATGAGCTCCTCGTTGAGCACGTCGAGCATTTCGAGGAACGACATGTCCTTCGATACGTCGTTTGCGTCGTAGGTCACGAAGGCGCCTCGGGCAGCGCCGTTCTTCTGACGCCAGACTTTGAGCTTGAGCTTCACTTGTAGCTCCGGGTTTGAAGGTGGACGTACTCGAAATCCAAGGGCTCGATGTGGCGCCTCGGGGGCTGGTCGTCGGCCACGTATTCCCAAGCGGCCACGTGGGCGAAATTCGCGTCGTCGCGCTTCGCCTCGCCCTCATCCTGGAATTCCTCGCGGAAATGCCCGCCGCACGATTCGCGACGCTCAAGGGCGTCGCGGCACATCAGTTCCCCGAGCTCCAGGAAGTCGGCGACCCGGCCCGCCTTCTCGAGCGATTGGTTCATCTCCTCAGACGTTCCCAGCACGTACAGGTTCTGGTGGAACTCTTCCCGCAGCGCGGGTATCAGCTCGAGAGCCTTCTTGAGTCCGGCCTCGGTGCGGGCCATGCCGCAGTACTCCCACATGATCTTGCCCAGTTCCTTGTGGAACGAATCGACGGTCCGCTTGCCGTTCACGTCCAGGAGTTGCTGGTACCGGGCGGCCACCGCCGCTTCGGCCTCTTTGAACTCGGGGCGGTCGGTCGCGACCGGGACGGGCCTGGCGGTCGCGAGGTAGTGGCCGATGGTGCACGGGAGGATGAAGTAACCGTCAGCCAGTCCCTGCATCAGAGCGGAGGCGCCCAGGCGATTGGCGCCATGGTCGGAGAAGTTCGCCTCGCCCATGACATGAAGGCCCGGGATCGTGCTCTGTAGGTTGTAGTCGACCCACAGCCCACCCATCGTGTAGTGGATGGCCGGATAAATCCGCATGGGAACCTGGTAGGGATTCTCGCCGGTGATGCGCTCGTACATCTCGAAAAGGTTCCCGTACTTCTCCGCGACCTTCGCCTCGGAGAGACGCTTGATGGCGTCCGAGAAGTCGAGGTACACGCCGAAGCCGGTCTCGCCCACCCCATGGCCTTCGTCGCAGACCTGTTTGGCTGCGCGCGAAGCGATATCTCGGGGGGCGAGGTTTCCGAAGGTCGGATACTTCCGTTCGAGATAATAGTCGCGTTCCGCCTCGGGGATCTGATCGGGCGAACGCTTGTCACCCTTCTTGAGGGGCACCCAGACCCGGCCGTCATTCCGCAGCGATTCGGACATGAGAGTGAGCTTGCTCTGGTGATCGCCGCTCACCGGAATACAGGTGGGGTGTATCTGGGTGTAGCAGGGGTTCGCGAAGGCGGCCCCTTTCTTGTACGCCCGCCAGATGGCCGTGGTGTTGCAGCCTTTCGCGTTGGTCGAGAGGTAGAAGACGTTGCCGTAACCGCCGGTGGCGAGGACTACCGCGTCGGCTGACCACGATTCGATTCTGCCCGTGACCATGTCGCGGGTGACGATGCCGCGGGCCACGCCGTCGATAAGCACGAGCTCCAGCATCTCGTGACGCGAGTACGCCTTCACCGTGCCGGCCGCGATCTGCCGTTCGAGCGCCTGGTAAGCGCCGATCAGAAGTTGTTGGCCGGTCTGGCCGCGCGCGTAGAAGGTGCGGGAGACCTGGGCGCCGCCGAACGACCGGTTCGAAAGGAGGCCGCCGTACTCGCGCGCGAAGGGCACTCCCTGGGCCACGCATTGGTCGATGATCTTGACCGAGATCTCGGCGAGGCGATGCACGTTCGATTCGCGGGCTCGGAAGTCGCCTCCCTTGACCGTGTCGTAGAACAGTCGGAAGACGCTGTCGCCGTCGTTCTGATAGTTCTTGGCCGCATTGATCCCGCCCTGGGCGGCGATGGAGTGTGCGCGCCGCGGAGAATCCTGGTAGCAGAAAGACAAGACGTTGTAGCCGAGCTCCCCCATGCTGGCCGCCGCCGAAGCGCCGGCCAGGCCGGTGCCCACAATGATGACGGTGTGCTTGCGCTTGTTCGAGGGATTCACGAGCTTCATCTCGAAGCGGTGCGAGTCCCATTTCTTGTCGATGGGTCCAGACGGAGATTTGGAATCGAGCTTCATCGGACTGGACCCATCGTGAGTTGGGGGGCCGCAGACGAGAACGAGCGGATGTGCTCAGCCCCCCAAACCCCCGATCGCGCCGCCCGAGTGAATCGGTCGGCGCTCAACTCGGACCGTCGAGACGGAGATTTGGAATCGAGCTTCATCGGACTGGACCCATCGTGAGTTGGGGGGCCGCAGACGAGAACGAGCGGATGTGCTCAGCCCCCCAAACCCCCGATCGCGCCGCCCGAGTGA
>JAENWE010000058.1 GCA_016650185.1 Vicinamibacteria bacterium
CAGAAGGAGACCCTGGACATCCTTGAGATGTACCGCGAGGTGGCCGAGGATGTTCTGGCCATGCCCGTCTATTTCGGGCCGAAGAGCGACTCGGAGAAGTTCGCCGGAGCGGCGAGAACATACGCCATCGAGGCTCTGATGGGCGACGGCAAGGCTCTGCAGGCGGGGACGTCACACAACCTCGGACAGCATTTCGCCAAGGCCTACGAGATCGAATTCGTGGATCAGAACCAGCAGCGAGCGTTGCCTTGGTCGACCTCGTGGGGCGTCTCCACTCGTCTCATCGGCGGTCTCATCATGACCCACGGGGATGACCGCGGTCTCGTGATTCCGCCCAAGGTGGCGCCCTATCAGGTGGTTATTGTTCCAATTCCGCCCCGCAAGGGCGATTGGAACGAGGCGGTTCTGCCCAAGGCGCGGGCGGTCGCCTCTGAACTCACCGCCGCGGGAATCCGCGTTCACCTCGACGACCGCGACAATCACCAGACCGGATTCAAATACGCGGACTGGGAGATGCGGGGAGTCCCCATCCGCATGGAACTCGGACCCAAGGACATCGAGAAGGACTCGTGCGTCCTGGTTCGCCGGGACACCAAGGGAAAGGAATTTGTTCCGCTCGCCGGTCTCGCCGCCTCCGTGCTGGCCCGCCTGGACGCGATTCAGAAGAATCTCCTGGAGAACGCTCGAAAGTTCCGCGACGACAATACGTCGGAGCCCGTGGATTACGATGGGTTCAAGGAAGTCATGTCGACCAAGCGTGGCTTCCTCCTGGCCGGCGTGTGTTCCAGCGCCGAGTGCGAGGCCAAGATCAAAGAGGAAACGAGGGCGACGGTGCGGTGCTTTCCGCTGAAGCGTGACGAAGACCGCGCCTGCATTCGTTGTGGAACCGAAGGCAAGCTCGCCTACTTCGCGCAGGCCTACTAGGCAGCGTCGCCGCTCGCGGGATCAGGGACGGACGAGGGCCTGGGCTACCACCGGCCGCAGGCTCTCGTCCAAGTCCCGCAGAAGCTTCGATCGTATGGTGATCTTCTCCCGGACCACGATCTCCGCCAGGGCCTTCATGGCCTCCGGCCGAACCCGAGCGATTCGGGCCAAGGGCGCCACAAACGCGGCGTCTCCGATCAGGCCAGCCGCTTCACAGTAGAGCCGCGTGCGTTTCGCCTCGAGCGTGCTCAGGCTCACGAGCAGATCCTTGCGCGCGAGGCGCGATCCGGTCCGGGCGAGCGCGAGGTGGACCTCCCCTCGCTCCCTCGAAACCGTCGGCCTTTCGTCCCCTCGCGGCGGGGGCAGGTTCCTGAGGCTGTCGAGGGCCTTCGCCTCGGCGCCATCGTCTCTCGAGTCGCGCCTTTGGTCCTCCCGGGTGGCCGGCTCAGCGCGCAGAAGCCGCTCGCGCAGAGCCCGCGCGTCCTCCGTCTTTACATCGCGAAGGAGGTCCAGGAGCGCGCGTCGGGCGCCGGGATCGAGTCGCCCCAGATCATCGGCCACGTGAGGGACCACTCTGGAACCAAGGGCCCGGAGCCTCAGGGCAGCGGCCGCCCGCCGCTTAGGGTCGGTGAGATCGTCCAGCAGTCGCCGGATCTCTGCGCCGCGTGATGCGACGATGGGCAACGGGCTTCTGTCTCTCTTTCCCAGGCTATTCGGTGGACGCGAGAGCGGCGGCTGGCTTCCGCTTCTTGCCGAAGATCGCGGCCACCAGAACGCCGAGAAGATAGAGACCGATCATGGGCAGGGCGAGCAGCGTCTGGGTCACCATGTCTGGAGTCGGCGTGACCACGGCCGCCACGATGAAGGACAACAGAATCGCCCACTTGAACTGACGCAGCAGGAAGCCGGCGGTAATGAGACCGATGCGGGCCAGGACGAAGATCACGACCGGAACCTGGAACACGATACCCAGGGCCAGGATGAACCAGGAGTAGAAGTCGTAGTACTCCGTGATGCGGGGAAGGAACTGGATGTCCGCGCCCCCAAAACCGCCGAGGAAGCTGAGCGTGACCGGGAACAGGAAGTAATGCCCGAAGGCGGCGCCCGCGATGAAGAAGGCGGTTCCGAAGAAGACAAACGGTAGGGCATAACCCTTCTCGTGCGCGTACAGGCCCGGGGCGATGAAAGCCCAGATCTGATAGAGCAGAAAGGGCGCGGCGATGAAGATGCCCACGAAGAAAGCCATCTTCATGTAGAGCATGATGGTCTCGGTGGGGGTGGTGGCGATGAGCTTCAGGTTCGGATCGAAGGCGCGCAACGGCGACACCATGAAGTGAAAGATCTCCTCATGGAAATTCCAGGCGAGGCCGAACCCCGCGGCCAGCGCGATCACGGATTTGAGCAGCCGGGACCTCAGTTCTTCGAGGTGATCGAGGAACGACATCCGCGCTTCAGGATCTTCTTTGGCCAAGGAGCCTTTTGGGGAGCGACGCTCAGGGTTGAAGCGTTATGGCTTCGGTCAGGACGAAGCGCTCTTCTCGTCGTTGCCCGAGAATGTGTCGCCGGAAATATCGGCTCCGCTCGTCAAAGCCGCGGATGCGAGGGGGGTGGAGGAGGGGATGGATCCCTCGGCTCCGCGGATCAGGGGGGCCGTCGCGGGCGCTGCGACCACGGCGGAAGTCCCCGGCAGTTCCGCCGGTTCGGAACCGGGGTACTGCGCGCTCGAGATGTCCTTGCGGAGTTTCTCGGTTTCGACCTCGTCTTCGATGGTTCGCTGAAAATCGGCCGAAGCGCGTCTGAACTCCCCCATCATTTTTCCGAGGCTTTTCCCGATTTCGGGCAGCTTGCGCGGCCCGAAGACCACCAGGCCCACGATGAAGATGAGGATCAACTCGGGTCCGCCAAGAGTGCCGAACATAACTCCCCGATGTTAGCAAAGAGGGCGAGGAGGCCCAGCGCGACCACCCGCGGCAAACGGCTCGTTGACAAGAGCGCTTCGGGTGCTTCAGCATTACCCCACGATGACGGATCCCTCGAACGAATCGGCCAGCGAAACCCTGGTCTCCGAAGGCCACAACGATCTCACTTTCCGGGGCGACATCCGAGGCAGTGGGACGCCGAAGATTCTACGCACCATCCTGCAGAGCGGCGAAAGCGGGGTTCTGTCCTTTTGGAACGGTGTGGTCACCAAGCGGGTCTTCGTGTCGCGCGGGCGCATCGTCCAGATCACCAGCAACGATCCGGACGAGCGGCTGGGCGAACTTCTCCTGGTCGATGGAAGAATCACCGCCCGCCAGTTCGTCGAGGCTTCGAAACTCATCCGACCGGGCAAGAGGCTTGGGACTCTCCTGGTGGAGATTTCGGCGCTGGATCCGGAAGACCTGATTCCCGCCATCACCAGCCAGGCGCGTCTGATGCTGTTCGAGCTTTTCAACTGGACTTCGGGCACTTACGAGATGTCGCTTGGGGATCTTGACGAATCCGGTTTCGTCCCCCTGAACCTGTCGTCCGACGAGGTCATCGCCCAGGGTATGCGAACGCTCCGCTGCTGGAGTCGAGTGCTGGCCGGAATCCAGAGCCTCGAGGCCGTATT
Source organism: Vicinamibacteria bacterium (assembly GCA_016650185.1). Lineage (GTDB taxonomy): Bacteria > Acidobacteriota > Vicinamibacteria > Fen-336 > JAGNNV01 > JAGNNV01. The sequence goes on from JAENWE010000058.1 coordinate 3,518, forward strand.
TGTCCGCGTACCCGAGGTCGAGACCTGGCATCTCAAGGTCGAGCTCCAGGATGATGAGCAGACGGTACTGTCCCGGGTCAACGGCCGGCTGACCGTGGAACAGATCGCGGACCTGTCCTTTGGGACCAGCTTCGAAACCTGCCGGACCCTCTGGATGCTGCTCGTTCTGGGACTGATCCAGCGCGCCGAATCGGGCGACGTGGAACGCTCACAATCAGCAGCGGATGAGGCCACGGATCGCGTTGAAGTCGGGCAGATCGTCGATCGTTTCAATCGTCTGTTCGAAAGGATCTATGCCTACGTGGATTCGAGACCAGGCGAAGGGGCCGAGGCCTTTACCGAACAGGCGATTGCGGAGATCGCGCCCCATTTCGGAGCGCTCTTCAAGGGGATCAGCCTGAAGAGTTCCGGGCGGGTGGATCCCGATCAGATCTACGACAACCTAAGGGACGAGAGTCTGGAGAACCGGCGCATGCTGGTTTCCACCGGACTTTCCGAGCTCGTCTACGCCATCCAGTTCCGTATCCGTCAGAACTACGGTCTCCAGGAAGAGGCCGTGGTTTCCGGGTTTATTCGGGACGGGCTCTAGTGTCCGGTAACAGAAATACGGTGCATAAGTCGGCGCCGAGGCGCCCGGAACGCAAGGCGCCGAGAAGGTCGCATATCCAGCATATGCAACGACGAGCAACGCAGCGATCCGGGATGCAGCGGCGGCGAATTTATGTGCCGTATTTCTGTTACGGGACACTCGACCTGGCGCCGCCTCTCCTAACGCGCGCGAAAGGATCAGTGCGTGGTTGAGGGCGAAACGCAATACAACATTCCGGTGAGCTCGAAGCAGCTCATCGTTTATTTTGTGTTTCTGGTCATCGCCTTGAGCGCCGCGTTTCTGGCCGGCGTCATGGTGGGCCGCAACGTCGACTCCTCGCCCGAGCCCACGGTCCGGGACATCCAGGAGGATCGACTGCCGGACGAACCGGCGGCCTCGCCGTCTCCCGACGCCCTCACCTACGGATCCGCACTCCAAGGCGACAAGATCGAAGGCCTTTCGGCCGCTTCCCTGTCTCCGGTGCCGACTGTCGGCAAGGCCTCCGCTCCGTCGGCCCGGCCCGCCCCTCGCTCCCAAGCGACCCCAGTGGTGGCGAGCACTCCTCGCCCGACCCCTGCGTCTTCGCGCCCCCTGGCCCCCGTCAAGCCCACGCCCAACAATCCACCCAAGGCCACCCCCAAGCCAGCCTCTTCCTCCACCTCGTCGAAGCCGGCGCCCACACCTTTGAGTCGACTCACCATTCAAGTCGGCGCATTTAGAGAGCGGGCCGCTGCGGAGACGATCGTCAAGCGCCTCAAGGGTAAGGGCTATTCGGCCTACCTGGTGCCGGTGAGCGAAGGCCTCTTCAACGTTCGTGTCGGGTCGTTCACCAACCGGGAGGACGCGGAACGCATACTCAACAAGCTCGAGACTCAGGAGAAATTCAAGCCGTTTATCGTCAAGCCTTGACTCTGAACCGTCGCCTTCTTCTTTCGGCCCTGTCCGGAATCCTGCTTGGCCTCTCGTTCCCCAAGATGTCTCTGGCCCCGGTTGCGTTCGTGGCCCTTGTTCCTCTGCTGGTGGCTCTTTCGGGAGCCTCGCCTCGGGTTGGGCTCCTCTGCGGCGAGGTTGCCGGAGCGGTCCAGGGCTTCCTCCTCCTGTTCTGGGTCGACGAGGTGGTCTCACGCTACGGCGGGGCATCTCCTCTGCTCGCCCTTTCTTTGACCCTGGTTCTCGCTCTGGCCTTTGGCCTGTTTGTCGCAGCCTTCGGAGCTTTTCAGGCCCATCTCGGCGCAGCCTTTGGTCCGAGGGCGCTGCTTCTCGCCCCTTTCGCTTTCGTGACCTGTGAGTTCTCACGCGAGTATCTCCTCTTCGGTTTTCCCTGGTGCCTGCTGGGTTATTCGCAGGTCGACTTCCCCGAGCTGATTCAAGTGGCGTCCTTCACCGCGGTGCATGGCGTGTCCTTTCTTCTGGTCTCCGCCTCCGCTGGTCTGGGCCACGTGCTCCTGGCCCGCTCGCCCTTCGAGCGGCGTCTCGGCCTCACTCTCCCCGCCCTGCTCATCTCGGCCGCCCTGGGCTTCGGCCACTCCCAGTTGCAGCGGCATGTGGCCGAGGACGGGAGCATTTCGGTGGGCGTGATCCAGGCTTCGATCCCCCAGGATCAGAAGTGGGAGACCGCGCTGCTGCAGTCCAACATCGATCGTCACCTGGCCCTTTCTCGCGAAGCGGTGCAAAGAGGAGCGCGTCTGATTGTCTGGCCGGAATCGGCGATCGCCTACGAGCTGGATCTCTACCCCGAGGTCCGGGACCAGATCTCCGCGCTCACCTCGACGGAAGCTGTATTCCTGCTGGCCGGCAACGATGACCGAGTGCGTGACCAGGCCGGCGTCCTGCGGAGCTTCGTCGGGGCGAAGCTCATCTCGCCGGCGGGCGACATCGTGATGCGCTACCACAAGATGCGGCTTGTTCCTTTCGGGGAGTATCTGCCGGTGCCGGCCCTGGTCGGGGATCTCCTGCCCATCCAGAGACTGGTCGACAACGTGTCCGATTTCACCGCCGGGAAAGACCCGACCACGGCCCGCGCGTTTGGAACCTCGATCGGAGCGTTCATTTGCTACGAGGCGATCTTTCCCTCGCTGGTTCGCAGATTTCCCATGAATGGGGCTCAGATTCTGTTCAACCTCACCAATGATGGGTGGTACGGGACGAGCGCTGCCCCCTATCAGCACTACGCCATGGCCCGATTCCGGGCCGTCGAGAATCGCCGATATCTTGTGCGCGCGGCCAATACCGGCATCTCGGCCATCATCGATCCCTTCGGGCGGGAGTTGGCCCGCACCGAGCTCATGGAGCAGCGGGCCCTCGTCGGGGACGTTCGAGCCATCTCCGAAATGACGTTCTATGCCCGCTTTGGCGACGTCTTCGCCTGGTCCGTGTCTGCAGTGAGCGCGCTTGGATTCGTGGTGGCCACGCTCTTCCGGCGAGGCCGGTCGAATAGACTCGCCGCTTCCTAGAAGAAAATCCGAAGAAAACGACGAGGATTGTTGTGAAAGACGAAATCAGCGAGCTCTGTGTGGAGCTCAAAGCGAGGGCTGCGGACGTCCGCGGCTATCTTTGACGAAGCAAAGCTGACCGCGGATCTCGGGGTCGTCGACAAGCAGATCACGGAGCCCGGGTTCTGGAACGATCAACGCCGTGCCCAGAAGATCCAGCGAAAGCGGAAGAAGATCGAGGGCGGTCTTGAACTCGTCCGACGGGTGAACGCCCAGGAGGGCGATATCGCGGTCCTCCAGGAATGGCTGGCCGGAGGGGAAGCGGTCGAGGCGGAGCTGAAGGCGGCGGTGCTCGCCTGGCAGGCGAGCGTGGATGAAGCCGAACTTGGCCATACCCTCGGCGGGGAACACGACGCCTCCAACCTGATCCTGTCGATCAACGCCGGGGCCGGGGGCACCGAGAGCCAGGATTGGGCGGAGATGCTCTTCCGCATGTACCAGAGATTCTGTGAGCGACGCGGGTTCAAAGTCGATATCACCGACTATCAAAAGGGCGAAGAGGCCGGGATCAAGAGCGTCACCATGCTGGTCTCGGGCGAGTACGCTTTCGGCACCTTGTGGGTGGAAAGCGGCGTTCACCGTCTGGTGCGGATTTCACCCTTCGATTCGGCGGCGCGCCGGCACACGTCCTTCGCCGCGGTTTTCGCCTGGCCCGAACTCGACGACAGCATCGATATCGAGATCCTGGACAAAGATCTCCGGATCGACACATACCGGTCCAGCGGGGCCGGCGGCCAGCATGTCAACGTGACGGACTCGGCCGTCCGTATCACCCACATCCCCACCAACATCGTGGTGGCCTGCCAGAACGAGCGCAGCCAGATTCGGAACCGGGAGGTGGCGATGAAGGTCCTCAAGTCCCGCCTCTTCGATCTGGAGACCAAGAAGCAACGCGAGAAGCTCGACGCGGTGGAGGCGGCGAAGATGCAGATCGCTTTCGGGTCGCAGATCCGCTCCTACGTCCTGCATCCCTATCGCATGGTGAAGGACCATCGGACCAAGCACGAATCGGGCGACGTGGATCGGGTGCTCGACGGCGACCTCGATGCCTTCATCAAGGCCGCCCTGGTGGCGAAGGCCCGGGGTGAGCTCTCGAAGGGTGTGGCGGCGAGCGACGAGTGACCCTGAGGTCGCACGCAGGAGCCGCCGGTCTTTACGCGGTTCTGACCGCCCTCATGACGTGGCCGCTCGTATCGCGGCTGAACCTGATCGAGGCGGGAGACTCCGCCTATTTCGCCTGGGCCATTGCGTGGACGAACCATGCCGTTCTCAATGACCCCCTGAATCTCCCCCACGCAAACGCTCTCTACCCTCTTCGCTACGCCCTGTTTCTCGACGAGCCCATCGTGGCCACGTCCCTTCTGGCCCTTCCCCTTCGCCTGGTCACCGTCGATCCGATCGTCACCTTGAACCTGATCAGGCTCCTGACCTTCTTCCTCTCCGCCCTCGGAGTGCGCGCCCTGGGCTTGAGCGTTGGTCTATCGTCCCTGGCTGCCTTCGCCGCCGGCGCTCTTTTCTCGTTCTCATCGAACCGTGTGTCCTCCCCCGCGCACCTGTCCGTGTTGGGCACTCAGTTTCTTCCGCTCTACTTCCTGTTTCTGCATCGTTGGGCCAGGGATGGTTCCGCCCGGGCCGCGGGCCTCGCCGGTCTTTTCTTTGGCCTCTCCGCCTGGGCCTGCGGCTATCACGCCCTTCTGGCCGCGGCGATCCTCCCGATTCCGATTCTGGTTCTGCTCGAGCGGAGGGTCTTCCTCCGCACCGCCCCGGTGGGCCTCGTAGTCGCGCTTTCCTTTCTTCTTCCTCTGCGATGGCTTCACCACCAGGCGCTTCAGCCCTTGCAGTACGCGCGCTCGGTCTCGGAGACAGCGTCTTTTTCCGCCGCGATCGAAAGCCTCTTTTCAACCTCCGCCGCGAATCGGATCTGGGGCTCCCTGACCGAGAACCTGAGGACGGTCGTGGAGGCGGACCTCTTTCAGGGTCTAACCGTCCTGTTTCTGACCGGCCTCGCCCTCCTCGCTCTCCGCCGCACCCCGGGCGCTTGCCGGGTCACCCTGGGGTACCTTACTCTGGTGATCTGTGCATTTCTTGTGGCTCTCGGTCCCGAGGTTCGGCTGTTCGGCGCGACCTTGTTTTCCGGACCCTTCACCTTGCTTCGCGAGTTCGAACTCTTCCGGATGATCCGGGTTCCCGCCCGCGCATCGGTCTTCATGGGTCTCGGATTCGCCATGCTTGCCGGCCTTGGCCTGGATCGGCTGCGAAACCTTCGCCTTCGCTACGCGCTCGCCGGACTGGCCCTTTTGGAGGCGACCGCGGCGCCCCTCAACGTGGTGGCCGCCGACCGGTGCCTCGACGCCGCCGACAAAACGCCTCCGATCTACGTGTGGCTCAAGGAGAAGGCGCCGGGGGGGCCGCTCATCGAGCTACCGATCCTCCCCAACGATGGGCGGTTTCAACGCCCCAGGTTCGATGACAGCGTGTATCTGCTGAGGTCGACCACGCACTGGAGGCCACTCGTCAACGGCTTCGCCGGGACCGAGCCGCCTTCATACGTCGAGTTGCGGGGGGTGATGGAGGATTTCCCGTCCCCGGAATCGATAGAGCTTCTTCGTTCAATGAAGGTCCGCCTCATCCTGCTCCACCTTCGCGCTTACGGCCCCAACCGACGCCAGGCTCTGCTGACCCGCCTGTCCGAATTCCCGTCGCAGCTTCTCGAGACCGCGCACATTGAGGACGATCTGGCCCTCCAGATTGTTGATGGGCCCGGCGCTACTGGATCAGTCGCGGTTCAGCCATCTCCTTCTGAAGAGCGGGCATGGGCGGCGGAAAGGCCGGGTCGTTCGGAAGCCTCTTCGCCGCCTCCTTCCAGAAGTCGATAAAGATGGGAAGCGACGTCCGCGCGCCATCCCGTCCCTTGCCCAGCGACTTGCGCTTGTCGTCGAAGCCGCTCCACACCCCGGCAACCATGTCGCGCTCGAAGCCCACGAACCAAGTGTCGGTCCAGTTGTCGGTGGTGCCGGTCTTCCCGCACAAGGGACGGCCGAGCGACTTCGCCCTGACCGCGGTTCCCCGCTCGACCACTCCGCGGAGCAGGTTTGCCATGATCGCGGCGGTTTCCGGTCGAAGGGCGTCGTGGGCCTCGGGCAGGTTCTCTTCCAGGAGATTGCCCTCGCTGTCCGTGATCTTGGTGACCAGGGTCGGGGTCATACGCAGCCCTTCATTGGCTATGGTTCCAAACGCCGCGACCATCTCGTCGAGGGTGGCCTCGCCGGCGCCGATGGCGATGGGGAGATAGGGAGGCAGATCGTCTTTCAGCCCCAGCTTGCGGGCATATTCGATGCCTTTCTCGATTCCAATGGCCTGGAGAGTCTTGATGGCCGGGATATTTCGACTTTCCTCGATGGCGTGCTGGACCGTAATCGTTCCTTCGAACTTCATATCGTAGTTGTGGGGCGACCAGGTGGGTGAACCGGCGGCGCTGAACGAGATGGGCGCGTCGACGATCAATGTCTGGGGTCCCCAGCCCAGGCTCTCGACCGCTCCAGAGTAAACGATGGCCTTGAAGATGGATCCGGTCTGGCGATGAGCCTGAACCGCCCGGTTGAACTTGCTGCGCTCGAAATCGAATCCTCCGATCATGGCCCCGACCGCTCCGGAGCGAGTGTCCATGGCCAAAAAAGCCGATTCCGCCTCCGGCTCCTGCTCGAACGCCACCTCCGCGACCCGGTGGCCGGCCGGGCCTTCCAGTTTCAGGATGCGCACCAGTGCGATGTCTCCCGCCTTCACCACATCCGACACTCGTGATTTTCCCGTCCAGGCCACGCCCTTCGCCTGCAGCCGGCCGACGGTCTCGCCGATATCGATGGTGGCGGCGTCCCTTCCTGCCGAGGTGACCACCCCATGTACCACATCGCCCACATCGAAGGGCTGCCGCCATTCGGTCAGTGCGAATCCTTGTGGAATAACTCCGTCCTTCAAAGCCGATTCCTGGATGCGCACGAAGCCGCGGGCGGCGCGGTCATTGCGCAGGATCCCATCACGCACCGCGCGGTTCGCCGCGAGCTGCAATTCGGGATCAAGAGTTGTGTACACCTTGAGGCCGGACCGGTAGATTCCAGAGTAGCCGTAATCGCGTTCAAGCAGCTTCCGCACCTCTTCCAGGAAATAGGGAGCGATAGACGGAGGCGAACGCCGGGCGGTCACGCCGAGGGGTTTGTCCTGCGCGACCTGGGCTTGCGCGGGTGTGATGTACCTCTCCGCGACCATGCGATCGAGGGCATGATTGCGGCGTCTGGTGGCGGCCTCGGGATGATCGAGGGGAGAGAGGCGAGACGGGCTTTGCGGTATGCCCGCGATGAGTGCCGCCTCCTCGAGGTTCAGGTCTTTGGCGGACTTTCCGAAGTAGAACCGACTGGCCGCCTCCACTCCATAGTTGCCATGCCCGAAGTTCACCAGATTGCAGTAAAGGCTGAAGATCTCCTTTTTTGTGAACCGCCGCTCGATCTCCAGAGCGAGCAGAATCTCCCGCAGCTTTCGCTCGTAGGTTTTTTGGGGTGAGAGGAAGAGGAGCCGGGAGAGCTGCATGGTCAGGGTCGAGAACCCCTGACCTTTCCGGCCGGACCTGAAATTCGCCCAGACCGCCCCGGGGATTCTCCAGAGGTTGATTCCGATGTGATTGAAGAAGTTTTCATCCTCGGTGGCGATGATCGCGTTGCGCAGGACCTCGGGTATCTCTTCGTATCGGATGAGAATCCGCTTCTCGATGGCGAACTCGCCCAGAATCGATCCATCGGCCGCAAACACCTGGGTGACGATGTTGGGCTTCAGCTCCTCCAGTTCTTCGACCTGGGGTAGATCGCTTCCAATCGCCATGAGCGCCCCGAAAAGCGAACCGATCACGATGAAGCCCGAGATCAGAAGAGGCGCGGCATTGCGGTTCACGAGCGCGCGCAATCGCTTGAAGCCGGAGGCCATTCTCCAGCTACTTTAAGGTGGCGAGCCCGGGCGGGTTCAATCAGGCCAGGCTCTCGCCCTTCCCTTTCGAGTTGGAAAGGAGCCTACTTATCCTTGGGCGGCCGGCGCCTCTCTCCGCGATTGTCGGAAGCTCCGTCCGGGGGCGGGCGACGGGGCGGGGGTGACGAACGGGGCTGAGAGCGCTCGCCTCCCGAAGGCCGCGCTCGTTCTCGTCCGGCATCCGAAGGTCGCGATCGCTCACGCGGGTTGTCCTGTCGGGCCGAAGAGTCATCCCGCGGTTGAGGGTCTCTCCGGCGAGCCGATGAGTCGTCCTCACGGGCCGGGCTGGACTCGCGTCCGCTCGAACTCGGACGGGTGATCGACCGAAAGAAACGGCTCAGGAGGGGGTCTCGGGCCGGCGGTTCCTGGCTGCCCCTTGATCGAGCGTCGTCGCTTCTGGACGTGGCCTGCGGATCCGCCTCCGTGCGGCCGGACGAACGTTGCCGGGCCGAATCGGACGAGGGGGACGTGACCGACTCATCCAAGGAGAACGTCGAATCATCTCGCCGGGACCGTCCGCGGTGATTGTTCTGCTCATCCTTGAACCCGTCCTGACCGATGGTCCGCTCTCGGCGTGACTCCGGGCTGGGGATGGTGGTGGTCGGGTCCGACCGTAGTTCGGGGAGGCTGTCCCCCGGAGACGGCCGAACGTTTATCCGGGCGGTGTCATCGGAATCGCGGCCCGAGCGGCCCTCGCCCCGACGCGCCACTCCGATGGCCTCGGCCGTTGCGGAGGTTCTCTGCGCAGGGCTTGCCGGACTCCGACGCCCTTGGCGGAAGTCGCGATCGGGAGCGGCCCCTGGATTCCACGCCACTGCGCGCTGTGCCTCGTCGGCCGGGAGGTCAACCCTCCGCCTTTGAATGTTCGCGCGCCCCATGTCAGATCTGTTGGTGAACGACCACCCGCGACCGATCGAACGAGCGTCGTAGCGCGACACCGCGCGCCCGCCGGTTCCATAGCCGAACGAACCCACCGGCCGATCGTTGAAGCCGAGGGCGCACCACCCGATGGTATTGCTCCACCGCCCGACCGGAGACGACCAGCCGACCCAGGCGCCGGAGAAGCCGGTCCGGGGCAGCCAGTGCCAGCCGATTCGCGAGGAATATCCCCACCGACCGTAATGCGAAGTCACGAAACCCCAGGGCTCGTCCGCCACCCATGTCCACCCGTACAGGGTATAGACCCAGCGGCCGTAGGTGTAGGGGGCCCAGTCGTAGGCGACACGAGGAACATAGACATAACCTTGCGGCTCGTCGTAGACCCAGTCCCCGTTCTTCTCGAGCTCGTCCCCATAGTCGTCAAGTTCATCCGGGAGTCGATCGTCACGGCGAGCGACACGGTTCAGCTCGGCGGACCGGTCGTCGCACCAGCGGTCGAAACGGTCGGCGTCTGCGCGGTCATAGGCGAACGGTCGGCCCACCTGACCATCAGCGTACCGGACGCGCTCTCCGCTCCGCAGACTGAGGCGCTCGCCTCCGAGGTCGGCGAGGACCTCGCCCTCGCTCACCGAGACAACTGTTTCACCCGCACGCACATCGACGCGGAAAGTGGCTGCGCCGGTGGTGGTGATGCTCCCGCCCGGGGCGCGGAACTCAAATCCGGGGCCGGCCGGCCGGCCGCGCGCTCCAAAGGAACCCGCGAACACGCGCAGACCAAGCCGTTCATCCTGATCCGCGCCGCCTCTTCCGAGGGAATCGACCTTACTGCGTTCGGCGATCCAAAGGACCTCTCCTTCCGCGAAGATGATCTCCGCCCGGCCCGAGTCGTCCGTCCAGACCCGATCGCCCGGAAGGAAAGGCATGTTGAGAACGGCTTCATCCGAACTGGCGTCGTCCGCCCGCTGGATGGTCACGCCGCCGATCGCCTCGCGGAACCTCCCGTCGCGGAACTTGATGTCCTGGGCCGACGCAGGAGACGGGAGCGAGCCGACAGCGAGACCTGTGACCAGGATGGCGACTTGAATGGGAACGGCCAATCTTGAAATCATGTTGCTTCCTTCCGCGGTCCAGGCCGTTTCGAAGCAAGGATGATGCCGGTTGACACTAAAGATCTAAGTGGCTCATTAACAGCAACTTGACTGAGGCCTTGTGGCATGAAGTAGCAGCCTCCGGAGGACGACACCGTCTCAACCTGGGGAAGGCTGTCCTTTGGGCTAGCGCCGTGAGCCAAGGCGGACCATCATCGACGCAAACACCCGGTTGTAGCGGACCGCCCGCCGGGGATCGCTGATGCGGTCATTTGGCGCCGGGACATTTCCGGCCTCGCGGATGTAGGCCACATCGAAGAGAGCGCCCCCCACGGTCACACCGAAACCGGCGGTAAAGCCCGAGAATACGGGTTTCACCTCGGAAGGGACAGGAAAACCGTCCTCGACGCTTTGCTTGATGATGACGGGCTGGCCGTCAAGAAAGAACCCAGCGCGCACGGGCAGCAGGACGTTCCCCGATCCGCCCAATCGCAGGACCCACTCGGCGCCGATTCGCAGCTGGCTTGTATCGGCCTGGCCATTCGTTCCAGATTCCACCGCCGGAAAGGGAAGTTCGGGGTAGCGCTCCACATCGCCAGTCTCGGAAGACCCGCTTCTGGCCAGACCGAAGAAGTCGGTGATCGTGGCCTGTGACCACCCTGTGCGGGTGAAGTCGGCCGAAACCGTGACCGTATTCGTGGCGCGGTAGGAAACGCCCAGCCCGTAGACCCTGGGGAAACGAATCAACACCTCACCAGATTCGGAGTTGTTCGTGGCCTGTGTGACGTTGCCGTTCTGGTCCAGGATTCGGGGGTCGTCGGTTCGGGCCTTGCGCAGACGCACGTTCGCACGGAATGGGGTTTTCATGACCGCTCCGAGATTCAGCTTGGGGGTCGGCGTAAAGAGCCCTCCCAGGTTGACGTTCGTGCCGGAAATATCCCAAGCGCTGTGGATCTGCCTCGAACCGCCGGTCTGAGCGTCCGGGCGATCGACGGTCTGGGAGAAGCCCCTGAACCACCGGTTTACGCTGAAGCCCAGGCGGAGCTGCCGATGAACTTCGAACCCAGACGACAATGAGAGCGTATCGAAGCCGCCTTTCCCCTCGACGGTGAATTCGGTAGGAAGCGCCGCTTTCGCGCCCGGAAGCGAAAACCCGCTCGCCGCCACCGGTCCCTCGCTTCGCCTCGACCCGGTGAAGGAGAAACTGCGCTGGTAAGACGCTTGAACCGCGCCGGTTTGACCCTTGAGTCTGAGGGGATACGCGAAGCCGACGAAATCCGCCACTGAACCCCGGAGCTGATCCCGCGTGGTGACCTGGACCGCAGGGGTCACCGCGCGATTCTCGTTGGGAATTTCTTGCGAGAAGTCGTTGTGGACGCCGACCACCGAAAACTCCTTCCGGCGCAGGTAGCTGAGGCCCGCCGGATTCCATGAGGCTGCGGTCGCGTCGTCAGCCCGTGCGAGAAAAGCCCCTCCCATGCCAAAGGCGCGCGCGCCCGAACCCACCACGACGTTCATTCGACCGTAAAAAGAGGCGAGTTCATCCTGATTGACCCGCAGGTCCTGGCCGCGAGCCTCCAAGGCTCCCAGGCCGAAAAGCACGGCGGAGACGGAGACCGCGGAAAATCTCTTCCAGAAATTCGCGTGGACCATTCTTATGACTTCTTGAGTTTGGGGACGATTCAAGGCAGGATACACCGCTCCAGCGAGGGCCGATACGGGTCTTGCAGCCCAGTGGCGAAAGTCCCTCCGCGTCGAAAGCGGATCTTTTCCGCCATCTCTGCGTTGCCAAACCTTGAAATACTCCAGGGTATTACTACGGTTCGGCGCCTTGATCTGGCGAAAAATCTCTCGCTTTCGTTCGCGGTGGACTTTCACCACGGGCTGCTTGTCTCGCGAGGCAAGGAAGCGGCGGCGACGGCGGCCTCGAAGGCGGGTACTATGGCGGGTACTGAGCCGAACTGTCCGAACCGCGAGCAACGCTGGTCAAAGACGCGGTAAAGTTCTAAACGAGTTACCCCTGCTTGAGCGAAGAACGCATCGAAACCGTTTCCTCCGTGGGGGAGCGCGCCCTCATTGCCCGCTTGCGATCCCGTATCGCTCAGACGCCGGGCGTGAAGGTGGGCATCGGCGATGACTGCGCTTTGGTCGAGACTCCCGAAACCTCGCTGCTCACCACAGACACGCTGGTGGAGGGAGTCCACTTCGACCGAGCCCTGACCCCGGCGCGACTGCTTGGGCGCAAGGCGCTGTCGGTCAATCTGTCCGACGTCGGGGCGATGTCAGGCGTTCCCCGCTATGCGCTGATCAACCTCTGTCTCCCCCCCCCCTGTCCCGTCGATTTTGTTGATGGTCTCTACGAGGGCCTGATCGAACGCGCGGCCGAGGTGGGAGTGGGCATCGTGGGCGGGAATCTTTCCGCCACCAGCGGCCCCGTGGTCATCGCCGTCACTGTTCTCGGCGTGGGCGATCGGCCGATATTTCGGCGCGGAGTTCAAGCGGGCGATCTGGTGGTGATTACCGGGGGCCTGGGCGCTTCGGCCGAGGGCCTCCGCCTCCTGCGGGAGGGCGTGCGACTGGCCGACGACGGCATGGTCATCAGCACGGGGATCTGGACGCCCAACTCCGAGGAGCCTCTCGCCCGCTGCGTTCGAGCCCACCTCGATCCCACTCCCCCCCTGGCCTTCGCCCGCGCCCTTTCCGAAACCCCGGGCACGGTCCGAGCGATGATGGATCTCTCGGACGGCCTCTCGCTCGACCTGATCCGATTGTGTGCCGAGAGCGGGGTCGGCGCGGTGATTGATCCCCTGGCGGTGCCGGTCGACCCGGCCGTGGCCATGATCGAGCGCGCGCGTGGGGGAGATCCGCTGCCCCTGGCCCTTCACGGGGGTGAAGACTATCAGTTGCTGATGGCTGTATCGCCCGAGACCATCGACGCTGTTCGAGACATGGCTTTCGTCTGGGACCTGCCCATCACGGTTATCGGCCAATTCGTGGTGGGAGCGCCGGTCGTCTCGGTTCAGGTGGGAGAGTGGATTGAGCCGCTCAAGTCCCAGGGCTACGACCACTTCGGTTTCAGCGGCCTCCCCCGCTCCTCGAGTTCCAAGGTCAGCTAACCCAAAGCCCCCCCCGGGGCCTACCGGATCAACGCAGATCATTTCTTTTCGTCCCACGAAGAATTGCTTAGTGATTCCCTGAAAAGCCTCCTTCACTTGAAGGACCCGCCTCACCGGACGGCGCTCGCCTTCGCCGCCGGCGTCTTCATCGCGTTCTCTCCCCTGCTCGGGCTGCATACCCTTATTGCGATCGCGTTCGCCTTCGCCTTCGGGCTCAACCGTGTGGCCGTCCTCGCCGGAGCCTGGATCAATGTCTGGGCTCTGGCCCCCTGTTATGCCTTCGGAACCTTCGTTGGAGCTCTTCTGCTCGGAGTCGACGCCGGCGACCTGAGTGCCATCGACTGGAGCCAGGGCATCGGAGCCCTTGGTTCCACCCTCAGCACGCTGCTCTGGCCGATCCTGCTTGGGAACACGCTGCTCGGGCTTTCCATGGCTCTGCCCGCATACGTGTTGTCCAGGAAGTTCCTGGAGAGCCGGGCTCATCGGACCAAAGGCGGACGGGATGGTGACGCCGATCCGGCGCCTCCATCTACCCTTCCGCGGGACTCTTAAAGCAATGGCCGCTTGGCGCCCGCCCCCATCAGCCGTTCGGTGGCGTGGCCGGCGCGAAAGAGCGTCCTTTCCGCAAAAGTCCTGGCCACGAACTGAATGCCCACGGGCAGGCCAGAGGAAAAACCGCACGGCACGGAGAGTCCGGGGACACCCGCTAGATTGGCGGGCACGGTGAAGACATCAGCGAGATACATCTCCAGCGGGTTCGCCGTTTTCTCCCCCAGCTTGAAGGCGGGGGACGGCGTGGTGGGTGTGGCGATGACGTCGCACGAGGTGAATGCCGTTTCGAAGTCGCGG
>JAENWE010000059.1 GCA_016650185.1 Vicinamibacteria bacterium
GGCCGCATCCCCGGGGATCAGCCGGCCCGTGGAGTCCGAACCCGTCAGCATGTCGTGGTGGTTGACATCGTCGCCCCGACCCTTGACTTCCGCGCCCTTTTCATCCAGTGCGGTGTACTTGCGGACGTTGTTGCGGTCCTCGTGCAGATCCTCGAGGTTCCAGGCGATGACCACTCCCGCGGCGTTGTACCAGGGGCCCTGACCGATGCGATCGCGCGCGTTCACCTGGGGCAGGCCGCCGCCCGGGGCCTGGCTGAGATAGGCCCGCCAGCTCGCCGCGCCACGGCCGGCGGCCGCGGCCAGCTTCTGGCAATGGGCGTCCGCTCCGGAGAGACCGCCCAGCTTGGCGCCGTCGCCCAGCCCGATACTCGTCGTGAAGAAACTCATTGGCGGGGGGGGCGCCTGGGGTTGCTGGGCCAGACCGGGCGCCGTGAGGGCGGCGAGCCCGATCAAAGAGGAGAGAGAGGCAGTCAGCTTCATGGCGGTGCTCCGTTCATTCTCGTCATCGTCGTCGTCGTCGAGGGAAAAAACTCCTCGACATCCAGGCCGTCCACCCACTCCGGTTCTGAGCGGCCATTCTATGGCCCACCCGAGGATCCCCCGGATCATGAGGACGCGAGGCGCTCCCCTTGGTGAAAGGTCAAGGATCGGCCCGATTTTCGCTCGCGGCTCGCCTTCCGAGTGTTACATTTCGGAGGGCAATTGGCCACGAGGAGAACCTGCATGAAATCGCTTTCACGAACCACCGCTCTGGGACTGGCGCTTTTGGCCTATCCCCTTTCCGTCTCCGCCCAGACCCCCGGGGAGATTCCCTTCGACTCGGTTCCGAATTTCCTCAAGATGCCCCCGGGCCTCTACCTCGGCGAGAACGCCGGGGTCGCGGTCAACTCGAAGGGACACATCTTCGTTTACACACGCTCAGGCGCACCGGGCCACATCGTCGCCCCCCAAGCCGCCCAGCTCTTCGAGTTCGCGCCGGACGGGTCCTTCGTCCGGGAGATCGGTAAGAACCTATACAGCATGGCTTGGGCGCACGCCGTCCGCATCGACAAGGACGACAACATCTGGCTGGTCGACAACGGCTCCGACATGATCGTGAAGCTCTCTCCCGCGGGACACGTCATGCTGGTGCTCGGCCGGAGGCGGGAGTCGGTGGCCAGCACCCACACCCATCCCGCGCTGATGCCGGGGACGCCCACTCCCCCCGCTCGCGACACCGCGTTCAACGAGCCGACTGACGTCACCTGGGACCCCGCCGGGAACATCTTCATCAGCGATGGCTACAAGAACATGTCCGTGGCCAAGTTCGACAAGAACGGCAAGTGGATCAAGCGGGTCGGCAAGGGCAACGGCGCCGAGGCGGGCAGCGGCCCCGGCGAATTCAGTAATCCCCACGGGATCGCCGCGGACGCGGCGGGGAACGTGTACGTGGCCGACCGCAGCAACGGCCGGGTCCAGGTGCTCGACTCCGATCTCAAGTTCGTGCGCAATATCGTCATTGATATCCCCCCTCCGCCCGATGCCACCCTGACCGGCGGCTACGACAAGACGCTCGCTCCCTTCAAGCCGGGCGCGCCCTGGGCCGTGTGCATCACCCCCGGGCCCAACCAGGTTTTGTTCGTGGCCGACGCCTACCCGGGACGCGTCTACAAGCTCGGGCTGGACGGCACCGTGCTCGGCTACTTCGGCACGGACGGGAAGGAACTGAAGCAGTTCAACTGGATCCATGCCATCGCGTGCCCGTCCGAGAACGAGGTCCTGGTCGCCGAATTGCTGACCTGGCGCGTCCAGAAGCTCCTGCTCAAGCCGAGCCGTTAGGGCAGAGGCCAGGCGTGCGCGGCACGCAGCCCCCAGGGCCGCGGCGTAGCCTCGGACCATGTCTATCCCTGCCGAGCCGGAGTTGGCGTATCCGGGCCGCTACGGTTTCGACCTCGCGGCGGAGCGCACGCGGCTTCAGACGGTGCTGGCCGCACTCGGGCGCGAGGAGGTCGCCGCGTTCGAGCCGCCCCCGAGCTGGCGGTTCGAGGGCCTGCCGGACGTGGATCAGGACCAGCAGGAGTGAAGAAGCGCGTATATTGACCTCATCACCTGACTGGCCGACCGCCCGTCGTCCTTTCTTCCACCTTTTAGGAGTGATCATGAATCTCAAGCGCGCGCTGGCCCCGTTCGTGCTGCTCGGGGCCCTTACGACCCCTGCCCTTGCCCAGTCGGGCGCGGCCGAGGCGTCGATCTTCCGCCTCGTGACGTTCCAGACCACCGCCGAGTTGCGACTCGGGGCGACCCAGGGCAACGGCGAGGCCGGCATCATCGATATCCACAATGCCATCCTGGCCCTGATGGCCGCGGGAGCACCGGAGGTCCGCAACCTCGCGTACATCCCCGCGGACATGAAGAGCCTGATCGAGGTGGGAGACACCGGCGTGGCCGCGGTGAAGACCGTTTACAGGGCCGCGCTGGCGCAGAAGGCGAGCGGCAAACTGGTTGACCCGGGCGGCGAGCGGCGCGTCTTCTATCCCCTGACCGCAGTCCGGCTGCGCTCCCCCATCACGAATCCCCAGAAGGTATTCGGAATCGCCGCCAACTACCGAAGCGTGGACGCGCCGGTCACTCCCCCCACCCGCCCCAATCCGGCGCCGCCTCGACCGCCGAGCGCCCTGTCGCGCGCGGCCGACCCCTCGCTCCCGTCCTACTTCCTGAAGTCGGTGTCGGGGATCATCGGCCAGGACGACGAGATCGTGATGACCGATCTCATGAAGGACGGCCTGCCGAGTTCGCACGAGGCGGAGCTGGCGGTGGTGATCGGGAAGACGGCCAAGAACATCACCGAGGCCGAAGCGATGGACTATGTCTTCGGTTACACCGTGCACAACGAC
>JAENWE010000060.1 GCA_016650185.1 Vicinamibacteria bacterium
AACCAGACCTCGCCGTGACCGTACGGTTCGTCGTACTCTCCGAAAGCGGTCAGCATGCGTCTTATCGTGACCTTCGTGGGCAGGGGCACCAGCACCATGCTGTGCCGGTGATGCCGATCGGCTCCCTTGTCGGAGACGCCCATGAAGATGGCGAGCCGGCAACGCGGGTGGCCGATGCCGGTGGCCCACCACTTCTGGCCGTTCAGCACGAGATCCTCGCCGTCCTCTTCGATCGTCGCCTCGATATTGGTGGCGTCGCTCGAGGCCACGTCCGGTTCGGTCATGCAAAAGGCGGAGCGGATCTCGCCGGCCAGCAGGGGCTTCAGCCAGCGGTCCTTCTGCTCTTCCGTGCCGCAGTGCCAGAGCACTTCCATGTTCCCGGTGTCGGGTGCGTTGCAGTTGAAGGCCTCAGGCGCGATCAGGCTGCGGCCCGTCTCTTCGGCGATGGACGCATAGTCGAGGGTGGTCAGTCCGGCTCCGAGTTCGCGATCAGGCAAGAACAGATTCCACAGGCCCTCGGCCCGCGCCTTGGTCTTCAATCTCGTGATGGCCGGCGAGACCCGCCACCGGGTCCAGTCGCCTCCGTGATTTCGGGAAGCCTGGTTGCGGAGATACGACTCTTCGATGGGGAGAATATGCTCCTCCAAGAAAGCGCGCGTGCGGGTCAGATAATCCTGGGCGCGAGACGAGAGTTTGAAATCCACGGCCTCTCATCATAGAGCCAGGGTTCGATGACGTGGCCGGCGCGGGCCCTGGATAAGCCACGCCATTCGACTCGGCAAGACGTGTACGCTAAGCCGCTATGAAGATGAGCCGATCGCGAGTTCTTTTCGCGGCCCTGGCCCTCGGCCTGGCTGCCACTCCGTTTTCTGGGGCCGATACCTATCCGCGTCAGGCCGGCCTGGACATCGTCCACTACGCCTTTCATCTCACCCTGAGCGACCGCACCGACGAGATCCAGGGCGAGACGGCCGTCCTCATCCGCGTTGTCCAGGACGGCTTGGCCATGCTGACCCTGGACCTCACCCAGCCCAAACCTGCCGCGCCCGATCGCGGAATGATCGTGAGCGCGGTCAGCGAGGCGGGGAGGAAAGCCCGGTTCGAGCACGTCGCGGATCGGCTGGTCATCCACCTCGACCCGGTGGGCCGGGCCGGTGAAAAGCGGGAGATTGTCGTCAGCTATCGAGGCGTTCCCATCACCGGCCTGCTTATCGCCCCCAACAAGCACGGAGAGCGCACCTTCTTCAGCGACAACTGGCCGATCAAGGCGCGCCAATGGCTGCCCACTCTTGATCATCCCTCCGACAAGGCCACCACGGACATGTTTGTCAACGCGCCCGCCCACTATCAGGTGGTTTCAAACGGGGTGCTGGTCGAAGAGACGGACCTCGTTGGCGAGCGACGTCTCACCCACTGGCGGAATTCGGTTCCAATCGCCACCTGGCTCAACGTAGTGGGCGTGGCCCGGTTCGCGGTAGACCACCGCGCCCCCTGGCGCGGGCTGCCCCTCGACACCTGGGTCTATCCCCAGGATCGTGAGAACGGCTTTGCCGTATTCGCCGATCCCACGGCGGCGGTCCTGGACTTTCTTTCCGATCAGGTCGGACCCTATTCCTTCGAGCGACTCGGCAACGTCCAAGCCAACGGGGTGCGCGGCGGAATGGAATCGGCGACGTCGATCTTCTATGGCGACGACTCCGTGAACGATCCGCGCAGCAAGCGTTGGCGCAATGTGATCATTCATGAGACCGCGCACCAATGGTTCGGCAACGCGGTGACGGAGAACGATTGGGACCACGTCTGGCTGAGCGAAGGCTTCGCGACCTATTTCACCCACCTCTTCATTGAGCACGCGTACGGGCGCGACGAGTTCCTGGCCGGTCTGCGCGCCGATCGTGATGCGATTCGAGAGTTCGACCTCAAGAACCCCGGCTACCGGATCATCCACGACAATCTCTCGGACATGACCCAGGTGCTCTCGAGCGCCGGCACCTACAAGAAGGGGGCCTGGACGCTCCACATGCTGCGGGGGCTGATCGGCGACCACGCCTTTCGCACCGGCGTCCGCGCCTACTACCAGCGCTTTCGAGACCGCAATGCCACGACCGCCGACTTCCGCCTCGCCATGGAAGAAGCCTCGGGGATGGAGCTTGGATGGTTCTTCGACCAATGGCTGACCCGGGGCGGCTATCTCAAGCTTCGGGTCGGCTGGACCTATGACGCTGCGACGAAGACGGTCCGGTTGGAGGTCGAACAGCTTCAGGCGGGAGCGCCGCTCAGGATGCCGATCGAGGTGAGCTTCGAGGTCGACGGAGAGACGCCCCCCCGCACCGCGAACATTGAAGTGAGGAATCGGCGGGATAGTCTGAGCCGCCCTCTGGACAAGGCTCCCAAGTCATTGACTCTCGACCCGCGAACGGTTGTCCTGATGGACGGGGAAGTGGTCCGGCCCATCGCACGCTGACCGCCGCGAGCTCCGTCCGACGAGAGGGCCCACAATCGTCATCGCGAGCTCAATCACGGACTCCGTCTGTGACGGTTTGAGAGAAACCCGACTGTCATTGCGAAGGACCCGTCCTGTTTCGTGGACTGAAGCAATCTCGCCGTCCTGCCGAGACTCCGGACCGCGCACGCCGAGGATTGAAGTAAGGAATCGGCGCGATCGCCTACTAAACTAAGAGCCGCCGAGGCCCACGCACTTCAGGATCCCGGCGAAACGCGGGTCCTTCCGTAAAGGATCCAGCAACGGCTCGACCGCCACCAGTTCCATCCACTCGGCGTGCTCGTCGCATCCTTGCTGCAGCCAATCGAAGGCCGCGTCCTTTTGGCCGAGTCCGGTTTGCGCCAGGGCGATCAGGGTCGCGGAAACGTAGTTCTTCTCTCGCTCCTTCAGCAGGTCGGCCAGAAGCTCCCCCGCCTCCTTGAGA
>JAENWE010000061.1 GCA_016650185.1 Vicinamibacteria bacterium
GTCTACAACCCTGCGCCTCAGCCTCAGTCCGGGCGGGGCGGTCGAGTTCAGAACCAGTGAGGACTTTCTCGCGAGCGGTCCGAAATCGGGGCAGCTTGTCTCCCTGACCGGCGCTCCGGTAGGAATGGGCTCGGGCGGACCGAACTCGTTCCGTCTTTCCAGACTCAACCAGAGGGTCGAGAACCTGGCCCCGGGTCGCTATCGCCTGACCCTTGAAGGCGGAGTGGATCGCACATTCGAGATCACCGAGGGCGGCGCCCTCATGGTGACGATCCCCTAACCTCTCGGGACTCGCTCAGCTCCTTCGGTCGTAGCGCCTGAGCACGCCCACCACCGTACCCTGAATCCGCACGCGGCTTGCATCGAACACCATGGGCTGAAGGGCCTCGTTCCGGGGCTCGAGTCGGACTCGACCATCGGATTGGGAACGGAAGATCTTGAGGGTCGCTTCGGCATCGTCCACCAGGGCGATCACGGTGTCCCCGTCGCGCGCCACGTCTTTTCGATCGACCACAACCACATCGCCATCTTCGATGTGAGCGTCGACCATGGAGTCGCCACGCACCCGCAGAGCAAACGTCTCGCCCCGGCCGAGCCAGTTGGCGGGAATGGAAATCGAATCCGGGTTGGCGATCGCCTCGATAGGAACGCCCGCGGCCACCCTGCCGAGAAGGGGAATCTCGACCGCCTCACCGGCGCTCGGACTCGGAATCTCGAGAGCGCGCGACCGATGCGACTCGCGATTCAACAGGCCGCGGGCCGCGAGGTTCTTCAGATGTTTGTGGACGGTGGCCGTGGACGCCAGGTTGAAGTGATCACAGATTTCCTGGATCGATGGCGCGAAACCGCGACGCTCAATCGACCGAGTCACGAAATCGAGGATCTGCTTCTGTCTTGGAGTTGGGTTCACGGATTCAGAGTTTAGGCGAAAGAAAAGCGAATATTCAAGTGGTTCCGGAATATTGGTGACCGAGGTCACGGCAAAGCGTCCCTGGCCAATCAGGCGACCGCGGCCGGTGTAGTCTCTCAAGATGGCGCTCGCGGCTGGCAGCAACCTGGGACCGTATCGGATCATCGAGTCCGTGGGGCGCGGCGGCATGGCGAGTGTTTTCAAGGCGTACGAGGCCTCTCTCGATCGGTACGTGGCCCTCAAAGTTCTGCCGCCTGAATTTCTCCATGACCCCACGTTCGCCGAGCGGTTCCGCCGTGAGGCGCAAACCGTGGCTCGCCTCGAACACCCGCAGATCATTCCGATCTTCGCCTACGACATCGACGCCCCAACCGGAACGCCCTGGATGGCCATGCGCCTCATCTCCGGCGGCTCGCTTTCTCAGAGGATCAAGAGAGGAAGACTGGCGCATTCGGAGTGCGCTCGCATCCTCGTGGATGTCGCCGACGCTCTCGACTACGCCCACGGCGCCGGCGTCATCCATCGGGACGTCAAGCCGCAAAACGTCCTCCTCGACGATGCCGGACGCGTGTACCTCGCCGACTTCGGGATCGCCAAGATGGTGGAGTCGACCGCGCACATGACGCAAACCGGCATGATCACGGGCACGCCCCAGTACATGGCCCCGGAGCAGGCGCTCGGAAAGAAGATCGACAAGTCCATCGATATCTATGCCCTGGGCATCGTGGCCTACGAACTCTTCACCGGACGCGTGCCCTTCTCCGCCGACACCCCGGTGGCCGTTTTGATGAAGCAGGCGAGCGAGCCCATGCCTCTGCCTCCGGTGTCGGTGGTGCGAGAGGAAGTGACGCGAGCCATCCTGCGGGCGACCGCCAAGGATTCTGCGGCCCGCTGGCCAACCGCCAGTACCTTCGCCCAGGCCGTCAGTACGGCCGCCAACGCCGGCGCGAACGCCGCCACCTCGTCGAGCGGCGAGGAGACGGTTCAAGGAATAGCGGCGCCACTTACCCAGGTCGTGGCCGCGACCACGGGCAGCCGAACCGCGGCCGGGCGAACCCGGGTAGAGGCCACACCCTCTTCGGCCGATCGCCAACCGTCGGGAATGGGGCTGGCGGCCACGGTCTTGATCGGGATTGCCCTATTGGCGACCGCCGCAGCCTTTGTGGGATACAGATTCTTGGAGTCAGTGAAAGACCCGGCCGCCGGCGCGAGCGCCGCCGCGAATGGCCCCCTATCCCGAAGCGCAGAACCAGCCATGACACCGGTGACGTCAGCCGCGGTTACGGCTGCCGAAGCGGCGCCCCCAGAGGCTCCTCCGGGAAGCGTGGTCGCACCCTTTGGCCCAAGGCCCGACCCTCCAGCCGATGGCGGTGAACCTCCGGGATTCGGCCGAGAGCGCCCGGACCCGGGGCGGGAACCCCCGTTCCCCGGACGAGACCCCCTAGACCCTGGCGCTGGTCGGGAGCCTATGGGCGCCGATCGAAGACCCATGACGCCCGCTGAGCGCCGCGCCGTCATCGGTCGTGAGGTCATGGAACGACGAGGGGAGCGTCTTGGACCATCCCCTCAGGACGGGAGAAGGCTCGAGGGTCAACGGCCGGAGGACCGTCGGGGTCCTGGCGATGGCCGTTTTCTCCCCCCACCGCAAGGTCCGTCCCGAACCAGAATCGTTTTGGAGGTCGAGGCCTCCCAGCCCTCCACCGGGGATCAGATCAGCGCCCTTTTTGCGGAAGTTCTGATCGACGGCCGGCCGTATCGCGCTTTCCCCATCCGGTTCTCGGGCGCAAATTCGTTCGCGCGATGGAAGA